>NZ_JBSXNR010000061.1:0-132448 GCF_056857735.1 Flagellimonas sp. L-11 | reverse complement strand
TGGCCATGGCGACGGGGCCCACCCCTTTCCATTCCGAACAGGGAAGTTAAGCCCGTTTGCGCCGATGGTACTGCCACACCAGGTGGGAGAGTAGGTCGCCGCCTTCTTTGAAGCCCCTCACGTAAGTGGGGGGCTTTTTTTGTTTTTACTTGGTACTATTTATTCAATGGAAAATTGATAAAGAAGTTTCTTTTCATCGGCAGAAGGAACTTCCGAAATGAGTATATAATTTCCTGGGGTTAAATCAGCTTCAAAAAAGCCTTTACTTTCGGCAGGGAGATTGTTCATTCCTCCAAGAAACGTGAAACCTTCGGGCGCAGGTGTACGCAGTCCTCTTGGATTCATCCAATTCATCCATTGGACTAAAGAATCCAAAGAAGCAGTATTGTCATAACGCACTAGGTTTACATCATGCCCAACAAAATTTTCATAAACTTTTTGATCTATAAAATTAGTTTGGAAAATGTGATTGCCAGATGAGAGGCTATCTTTAAGGATAAGTCCATCTGTACTTGAGATATCGATGTTTGCAGTCGGAGTTGGAGGGATTAGTCCTGTCGATTTTTTAGATACAATAATCTCTTTCAACATTCCATGTGAGGTATGCCATTCCCCATTGAACATTTTTACATAACACTCCATAATGTATCGACCTGGTTTTAAGTGGATGGTGCTTTTTACCTTATGTTTTGGGGATACTAGACCTGTTCCTCCCAAGAATTTAACCTGTTGATACCATTCAGGTATTTTGCCGAAAGCAATCATGGCGCTATCCATTTTGTCTTCCATAATCAGCCTCATACCATCATCAAATGGGGGTAGCAATTCAGCTTTGGTATTATCGATTGTAATGCCTTCAGGATATAGGTCCATCATTACAAAATGTACTTCTGGTGATTGGTTTTCATAGATGAGTGTATTCCATCCAGAATAAAGTGTATCAGCCACAAAAAACTCCATACTTTTGGTATTTATATGAACCTTGCCAAGTTCTAAGGGATTTTTTTCTGGAGTGGTGTTCTCTTCTTTGGTATCTTTTTCTTTGGTTTTACACGCGAACAGTGTTAATAATAATAAGGAAAGAGCTATTAAATTTCTCATAATTCATGTATTTAGAGGTTGATTATCTCGTTTAATACATAGCAACGGCGTAGGTAAGGCAACACTTTTGAAGATACAAACAATTTATGGGTTAAAAGCTTTACTTTGTGTAATTGGCAGATTTATCTGCGTGTTTTATTGATAAATTGATATGTTGTGTTTTTTTGTAAATAAAAACTCCCCTAAGCAAAAGCCTAGAGGAGTAACGCAAGTTTAGTTGAGATTTACGTGCTTTTTTATACTCTGGGTAGATCTCCCTCGCCTTTTAAGGGCAAATCCGATTTTCCCATTAGATATGTATCCACATAGTGTGCGGCTTCCCTTCCTTCAGAAATGGCCCAAACAATAAGTGATTGTCCTCTTCTTTGGTCGCCGGCCACAAAAACTCCGGGAACATTGGTTTTATAATCTGCTGCAGAAGCTTTTATGTTGGTTCTTGGATCCATTTCAAGATGTAGTTGATCAGCAATCGTGGTTTCCGATCCTGTAAAGCCCAGAGCCAATAGAACTAGATCACAGTCCCATTCTTTCTCTGTACCTTCTACTTCTTTGAGCATGGGGCGTTGACCAGCTTGCTTGACCCATTCAACTTCTACGGTTACCAAGCTTTTTAATTTGCCGTTCTTGTCGGTATTGAATTTTTTTGTGGAAATGCTGAATACACGGTCGGCACCTTCTTTATGTGAAGAACTGGTGCGCAATCGCATGGGCCAAAATGGCCATGGTTGTCCTTCGGGACGGTCCGGTGTTCCTTTCGGCATTATTTCAAAATTGGTAACGGATGTAGCTCCCTGCCTGATAGAAGTACCGATACAATCGGAACCCGTATCTCCACCACCAATAACGATTACTTTTTTACCTTTTGCCGAAATTTCTTCTCCTTCAAATGGAATTCCATCTACTTTTCTGTTGTTCTGGGGTAAAAAGTCCATGGCTTGAACTACTCCTTTGGCATCTGCACCAGGAACGGGAAGAGTACGCCTAACCGTTGCTCCTCCACAAAGTACAATGGAATCAAATTCTTTTTGAAGTTCCGTTGCAGTAATATCCACTCCAACATGAACCCCATTTTTAAATTCAATGCCCTCTTGTTCCATTACCTCAAGTCTTCTGTCGATAACGTTTTTCTCCATCTTAAAATCTGGGATGCCATATCGTAAAAGGCCCCCAGGTTTTTCATCTCTTTCGAAAACAGTAACGGCATGGCCTGCACGATTCAATTGTTGAGCGGCAGCTAAACCTGCTGGTCCAGAGCCTATGACGGCCACTTTTTTACCGGTTCGGGTCAATGGTGCTTCAGGCTTTACCCATCCGTTCTTAAAGGCTGTTTCTACGATGTTTTTTTCGATGTTTTCAATGGAAACGGCTGGCTCGTTGATTCCCAGTACGCATGCTTCTTCGCATGGTGCGGGGCATAATCTTCCTGTAAATTCTGGAAAATTATTGGTTGAATGAAGTATCTCGGCAGCCTTTTCCCACTTTCCTTTGTAAACTGCATCGTTAAAATCGGGAATTAAATTGCCCAAAGGACATCCGCTATGGCAAAATGGAATTCCACAATCCATACAACGGGCTCCTTGGTTCTTTAATTCACTTTCCTTTAAAGGTTTTGTAAACTCCTTATAGTTTTTGATACGTTCTTTGACAGGGGCGTATGCTTCGTCCTTTCTGTCATATTCCAAAAATCCTGTAATCTTTCCCATGTCTCAAATTATAAGGTTTGCATTTTTTCTTCTTCTAATCTAATAAGTGCTTGACGGTATTCTTCTGGGAATACCTTAATGAACTTAGGAAGACATTTTTCCCAATTTTCAAGAATACTTTGCGCCAAAGGACTTAAGGTGGCATTGTAATGGTTCTCTATCAAATCTTTCAATTCTTTGATGTCTTTGTCCTCATCAACAGGAAGAAGATTTAAGTGGTCCCCGTTACAGTTTTGTCTGAATGTATTGTCTTTGTCATAAACAAAGGCGATACCACCGCTCATACCAGCACCGAAATTTCTTCCAACGGAGCCAAGGATAACGGCAACGCCACCGGTCATATATTCACATCCGTGGTCGCCAATTCCTTCAACGACTGCTTTGGCCCCTGAGTTTCTTACGCAGAACCGCTCTCCTGCTTTACCGTTGATGTAGGCTTCACCTGAAGTAGCACCATATAAGGTAACATTTCCTGTGATAATGTTATCCTCTGGTTTTATGGTTGACTTAAATGGCACTTTGATGACCAATTTAGCTCCTGACAAACCTTTTCCAAGATAATCGTTGGTGTTTCCGTTGACCACCATGGTAAGTCCTTTAGTGGCGAAAGCACCAAAACTTTGCCCAGCTGAACCTGTAAAGTTCAATCTCAAGGTGTTTTCAGGTAAGCCGTCCGCTCCATAAATTTTTGAAATCTCATTACTAATAATGGCTCCCACAGCTCTATCCGTATTGTAGATAGGGAAATCCAAAGAGGTTTTTTCCTTTCTGAATAGGGCAGGGTGGGCTTTGCCTATGATCTCAAATTCTATGGACTTGTCTATTTCGTGATATTGTTTTTCCGTATTGTGGAACTTGGTTCCTTCAGGTACATCAACCTGATAAAGAATTGGTGTCAAGTCGATACCTGCTGCTTTGTAATGTTCAATGGCCTTTTTTCTGTCCAATTTCTGAACCTGACCAACCATTTCGTTCAATGTTCTAAAACCAAGTTTGGCCATAATCTCACGAAGCTCTTGGGCCACAAAATACATGTAATTGACTACGTGCTCAGGTTTTCCTTCAAACTTTTTGCGAAGTTCGGGGTTCTGCGTGGCAATGCCCACGGGGCATGTGTTCAAATGGCAAACACGCATCATCACACAGCCAGAAGCTACAAGCGGGGCCGTGGCAAATCCGAATTCCTCTGCTCCCAAAAGGCATGCGATTGCAACATCGCGACCAGTTTTTAACTGTCCGTCACATTCCAAGGTTACCCTGTTACGTAGGTCGTTGAGCACCAAAGTTTGTTGGGCTTCGGCTATTCCAAGTTCCCAAGGAAGTCCTGCATGTTTCAAAGAGGTTAAAGGTGATGCCCCAGTTCCTCCATCGAATCCTGAGATTAAAATAACATCTGCCTTGGCTTTTGCGACACCGGCCGCCACGGTTCCCACACCAACTTCGGAAACTAATTTTACATTGATCCTTGCCTCTCTGTTAGCAGATTTTAAGTCATAGATCAGCTGTGATAAATCCTCAATGGAGTAAATATCGTGATGGGGAGGTGGGGAAATCAACCCAACATAGGGGGTCGAGTTCCTTGTTTTGGCAATGGCCGGGTTTACTTTTGGTCCTGGCAATTGACCACCTTCACCTGGTTTCGCCCCTTGTGCCATTTTAATCTGGATTTCTTGGGCGCTGGTTAGGTAGTTGGAGGTCACCCCAAATCTACCTGAGGCCACCTGCTTTATGGCACTGTTTTTCCAGTCACCGGTCTGACTTTTATAGAAACGAGCCGAATCCTCTCCTCCTTCACCTGAATTACTCTTGCCTCCAATTCGGTTCATGGCAATCGCAAGATTTTCGTGGGCTTCCTTGCTGATACTTCCGTAGGACATGGCCCCAGTTTTAAACCTTTTTACAATTTCTGTCCAAGGCTCAACTTCCTCAATGGGAATAGGGTCGTAGTTCGAGAATTCGAACAGTCCGCGGATGGTCATTAGGTGTTTGGATTGCTCATTGACCAGTTTGGAATACTCTTTATAAGTATCCGGCTCGTTATTGCGTACCGATTTTTGAAGCATGGCGACACTTAATGGATTGAACATGTGCTTCTCGCCATTTCTTCTCCATCGATACTCTCCACCGACCTCAATATCGAGATTGGCTGCTATTTCCTGTGATAGGAACGCCTTTTTGTGGCGTTTGGTTACTTCTTTTTCTATTTCGTATAGCCCGATTCCCTGAATACGGGTCGGGGTGTTTGGGAAATATTTGTCCACAACCGTGGTGTTTATTCCGATACACTCGAAAAGTTGTGAACCTCGGTAGGAGTTAAGTGTGGATATCCCTATTTTGTTCATTACCTTGAGTATTCCCTTACCGATGGCCTTGTTGTAATTTTTGACCGCTTCTTCGAAAGTATAATCGGTAATGTTGTTCTCTTCGATTTGCTCCCCAATGATTTCGTTTACCAAATATGGGTTGATGGCACTAGCGCCGAAACCGAACAACAAGGCAAAATGATGTACTTCACGTGGTTCGGCAGATTCGATGATGATGCTTAATTTTGAGCGTTTTCCTAATTTTCGTAGTCCACTGTTTATATAGGAGCAGGCCAAAAGTGCAGGTATCGGAGCCATTTCGGCACTTACCATTCTATCCGATAGGATGATGATGTTTGCATCATCATCAATGGCATCGGATGCTTGTTGTAAGATGGAGTCCAAAGCTTCTTCCAGTCCGTTGTGCCCTTTGTTGATTTCATATAACATTGAAATGGATACAACTTTATAATCCGGACTGGCATCGTAATTTTTGATTTTATCCAAATCCTCTTTGGAAATAACAGGGTTTTGGATTTTTAGTTTACGGCAGTGCAATTCCGAAAAATCAAAAATGTTATGGTCACTTCCAAGTGTGAGACTGATATCTGTAATCAATTCTTCCCTAATACCATCCAATGGTGGGTTGGTCACCTGGGCAAATAGTTGCTTAAAGTAATTGTAAATCAATTGCGGACGCTCGGAAAGTACTGCAATTGGGGTGTCGGAACCCATGGAGCCAATGGGTTCTTTTCCATTTTCTGCCATGGGCATTATAATGGTGTTGATGTCTTCTTGGGTATATCCAAAAGCTGTTCTTCGGGTTTGCAAAGGGAATTCGCCAAAGAAAACAGGACAATCATTATATGGTATCTCTTTTAGGTGTACCAAGTTGTCCTTTAACCATTTTTTGTATGGATGCTTTTTGGCAATATGTTCTTTTATTTCCTCATCATTTACAATTCTTCCCTCTTCCATGTTTACCAAGAACATTTTTCCGGGCTCCAGCCTGCCATGGAATTCAATATCTTCGGGTTCCAATTCAACTACACCGGTTTCCGAGGACATGATTACATATCCTTGTTTGGTAACCGAATATCTTGATGGGCGTAGTCCGTTCCTGTCGAGTACTGCACCTATATAGTTTCCGTCAGTAAAGGGTATGGATGCCGGTCCGTCCCATGGTTCCATGAGGCAGGAGTTGTATTCGTAAAATGCTCTTTTGGCCTCGGACATATCGGGGTTTTTTTCCCAAGCTTCGGGAACCAACATCATCATCACTTCGGGCAAGGAACGACCTGTCATCAGGAGTAGTTCGACCACCATGTCCATGCTTGCGGAGTCGGACTTAGCTGGCAATACAATGGGAAGTATCTTTTTAATGTCATCGCCAAACCAGTCACTTTCCATCAATTCCTCGCGTGAGCGCATGCGGGAAACATTTCCTCGTAGAGTGTTGATCTCTCCATTGTGGCACATGTACCTAAAAGGTTGGGCTAAATCCCACATTGGGAATGTGTTGGTGGAGAATCTTTGGTGCACCAATGCCAAGCGGGTAACAACGCGTGGATCTAAAAGATCTTCGTAATACCTGCTTATGTCCTTTGGCACCAAAAGTCCTTTAAATATGATTATTTTAGTGGATAGGCTGGGCAGGTAGAAAAAATCCCTTTCTGATAGTTTGCTTTCTATTACGGTGTGTTCCGTAATTTTACGGGCAATAAAAAGTTTAAGATTAAACTGAAAATCGTCCATACCTTTCCCTTTGGCTACAAAAACCTGCATTACATAGGGTTCGGTTTCGGCAGCAATCCGCCCTGGAACGGAACGGTTAACGGGTACATCTCTCCAGCCTAATAGTTGGAGCCCTTGCTTTGCAATGTTTTCTTCAAGTACCTTTATGCAAAAATCACGCTGGTTTTGCTTTTGAGGCAGAAATACATTTCCTACGGCATATCCTCCTGCTTCTGGTAGATCAAAAGTGCAGGTGTCCACGAAAAAATCATGGGGTATATCAATCAAAATTCCTGCTCCGTCCCCAGTTTTCCCATCGGCACTCACGGCACCTCTGTGTTCCAATTTATCTAGAATTTCGAGTGCTTTGTGTATTATGTCGTTGGACTTAATTCCTTTTAGGCTGCAGATGAAACCTGCACCACAGTTATCATGCTCAAATTCTGGTAAGTATAAACCTTGTTTCTCCAATCTCATCATTAACGTATTTCCTCAAAAATATCAAAATTGATATATAAATTATAAGGTTTTTGTTGATTATCAGATAAATAATCAACGTAATGTTTCGAAGGTTAAAAAAAACTCAATTTAAAAATATATGGAATGTTAAATTATCATTATCTCAAACTGAATAAATAAAGCATGTCTTTCCCTTTACTGGGAAGAGTATTTTGTGTAATTGAAGCATGTTCAAGGGTGGTCTACTTCTCAAAAAGAGGGGGTGTTGAATTCAAAAAAACACTTTAAGGGACAAGACCCGTCTTTTTTAGAGGGGTGTTTCTTTAATCGTCAAGAATACTTCGTGAGATAACGATTTTCTGAATTTCGGAAGTGCCTTCATAAATCTGGGTGATTTTGGCATCCCGCATTAAGCGTTCTACGTGATAATCTTTTACGTATCCATTTCCGCCATGAATCTGTACGGCCTCAACAGTGGTTTCCATTGCAACTTCGGAAGCATATAGTTTGGCCATGGCGCCGGAAAGGGTGTAATCGTTTCCTGCATCCTTATCGTATGCGGCTTGATAGACCAAATGGCGTGCTGCTTGTATTTTGGTGTGCATATCGGCCAATTTAAAGGCAATGGCCTGGTGATTCGAAATTTCTGTACCAAAGGCTTTTCGCTGTTTGGAATACTGCAGTGCCAGTTCGTAAGCCCCAGCTGCAATGCCTAGGGCCTGTGCTGCAATGCCTATTCTTCCGCCCGCCAAAGTCTTCATGGCAAACTTAAACCCAAAGCCATCTTCGCCTATACGGTTTTCTTTGGGCACCTTAACATCGTTGAACATTAAGGAGTGTGTATCGCTCCCTCGAATGCCCAGTTTATTTTCTTTGGGGCCTATGTCAAAACCTTCCATGCTTTTCTCTACGATTAAGGTGTTTATGCCACGATGACCCTTTTCTCTGTCTGTTTGTGCAATTACCAAGTAAACCTCGGCCTGGTTTCCATTGGTGATCCAGTTTTTAGTTCCATTTAATAGGTAATGGTCGCCTTTGTCTATGGCTGTTGTTTTTTGGGAAGTTGCATCACTTCCTGCTTCAGGCTCCGAAAGGCAAAAGGCACCGATAATTTCTCCCGAGGCCAATGGGGTCAGGTATTTTTCTTTTTGCTCCTCTGTTCCGTAGGTTTCCAGTCCCCAACAAACCAAAGAATTGTTTACTGACACCATTACCGAGGCGGAGGCATCAATTTTCGATAATTCTTCCATGGCCAATACATAAGATAGGGTGTCAAGGCCGCTTCCACCATATTTTTCGCTGACCATCATTCCTAAAAAACCCAGTTCTCCCATTTTTTTAACAAGGTCACTAGGAAATTTTTGGCTTTCGTCGCGTTCAATTACTCCGGGTAAAAGCTCATTTTGGGCAAAATCTTTTGCCGCTTGTTTTATCATTAACTGTTCTTCGGAAAGTGTGAAATCCATAAAAATGAATAATATTTAAAAACTACCTACAAATATAGCTTTACAATATTAATATTGTATAAATAAATGCAAATAAATGAGAATCTATGAATTTTAAATATTTTTTTGAAAACCGGTATTTCTCTTTGACATTTTTTTATAGCAATAAGATTATGCGGAAATATTCATTTTGAATATCTTTAGCCGCACAGATAACTACTCATAAAATAATATTCCTTAATTAAACCAAACTTAACATGGAGACCCTTTTAGTTGTCATTTTTGTAATTGGATATTTGGCAATTACCCTAGAACATAATTTAAAAATAGATAAACTTATTCCGGCCTTGGCCATGATGGCCATTTTGTGGGCCTTGATGGCTTTTGGAATAGATGGCTTTACCACATGGTTCGATTCTGGCAATCATGCATTGTTGGAAAACTTCGGGGCTTTTGGGCACGAGGAAAAGATGGAACTCATGGAGGAGACCCTTCTGCACCATTTAGGTAAAACCGCAGAGATTTTGGTTTTTCTTCTTGGAGCGATGACCATCGTTGAGATTATCGACTATTTTGATGGATTTGCCACCATAAAGTCATTTGTAAAAACAAGGAGCAAAAAGAAGATTCTTTGGATTTTCTCATTTTTGGCCTTTATACTATCCGCGATCATCGATAATCTTACTGCCACTATTGTCCTTATTTCCATCCTTCAAAAAATTGTGAAGGATAGGGATGTTAGACTTTGGTATGCAGGTTTGATCATTATTGCGGCAAACGCCGGGGGTGCGTGGTCGCCGATTGGGGATGTTACCACTACCATGTTGTGGATAGGCGATAAGGTCTCCACGGCCATGCTTATAGAGCACTTATTGATACCGTCTTTGGTTTGTATGCTTGTGCCTTCTTTTATTGCATCCTATCTCCCGGCTTTCAAAGGAGAAATTGATGTGGATGAGGAAGATGGTGGAACAAACTCAAAATATGGGCCCAGAATGCTTTATTTGGGCTTAGCGGCCATTGTTTTTGTGCCGATTTTTAAAACGGTAACCCATTTGCCACCTTATGTAGGGATGATGTTGTCCTTGGCAGTAGTGGCTACTTTTGCTGAAATTTACAGTAACAAGAAAATCGCCATATCGTCCATAAACCAAGAAAGTGATGAGCATTCGCATCACAGTCCGGTGCATAGTGCCCTTACCAAGATAGAATTGCCCAGTATTTTGTTCTTCTTGGGTATTTTAATGGCCGTGGCCGCTTTGGAATCTCTCGGCCTCTTGTTCAACTTTGCCGAAGGATTGAAGCAAGGAATGCCATTGATCGGAACAGAAATGGCTGGTACCCAAGTTTCCGACCTGGTTGTTGTACTATTGGGTATTGGTTCTGCAATTATAGATAATGTGCCCTTGGTGGCCGCTAGTTTGGGAATGTTCTCCGAGCCAATGGATGACCAATTATGGCATTTTATCGCCTATTCGGCAGGAACAGGTGGAAGTATGCTCATAATTGGTTCGGCAGCAGGTGTTGTTGCCATGGGTATGGAGAAAATCGACTTCTTCTGGTATCTTAAAAAGATATCATGGTTGGCCTTTTTAGGGTTCATTGCCGGAGCAATTTGCTTTATGGTGATGCGATATTTGTTCTAAAAAATACTTTAGTTCAAAAATCTCCGTTATAATTGCAACTTAAAATTGGGGATTTTATATGAATATTTTTCAAGAAGTAACGGAAGGTGCTGAGGCAACAGCTTCTATTTCCGAGGAAAAGACCTTATCCGTAATAGACCTTATTGTAAATGGAGGGGCAGGGAGCGTTATAATCATTGTAGTGCTCTTTGTGCTCCTCTTTGTAGCCATGTACATTTATTTTGAACGCATTTTTGCCATCAAGGCGGCGTCCAAGATAGATAAGAATTTCATGAACCAGATTCGTGATCATATAAGCAATGGCAAACTGGAGGCAGCAAAATTGTTGTGTGCCCAAACGGATTCTCCCGTAGCGCGACTTATCGAAAAAGGGGTGGCCAGAATAGGCAAGCCTTTGGACGATATTAACACTTCCATTGAAAACGCAGGTACGCTTGAGGTGTACAAGCTCGAGAAAAATGTAAGTGTTTTGGCCACTGTTGCCGGCGCTGCACCAATGATTGGTTTCTTGGGAACCGTAATTGGTATGATTTTGGCATTCCACGAAATGGCTAGTAGTGGAGGGCAGGCAGAAATGGGCTCATTGGCATCTGGTATCTATACGGCAATGACCACTACGGTTGCCGGTTTGGTGGTTGGTATTATCGCGTACATTGGTTACAACCACTTGGTGAACAGGACCGATAAGGTAGTGCATCAAATGGAAGCCAATGCGGTAGAGTTCTTGGATCTTTTGAACGAACCTATATAAACCTTTGGCTATGAAACTGAAGGGAAGAAACAAAATAAGCCCGGAATTCAGCATGTCATCAATGACGGACATTGTGTTCTTGTTGTTGGTGTTTTTCATGTTGACGTCCAATGCACCGAATGCGTTGGATTTGCTTTTGCCAAAGGCAAAGGGTAAATCGACGAACACACAGAATGTTTCGGTTACCATTGACAAGGATCTGAAATATTTTGTGAACAACGAGCAGATCAACAAAGAATACATTGAAATTGAATTAAAAAAGGCACTTGAAGGTCAAGAAAAGCCAACAATCATCCTCAGAGCAGAAGAAAACGTGGCCATTAAAGAAGCGGTCAACGTAATGGACATTGCCAACAGGAACAGTTACAAGGTAATCTTGGCAGTGCGGCCAAAATAATGTCCTTTTTAGATACGAGACACAAGAAAAAATCCTTCACGCTAACAACACTTTTGTTAAGCGCACTGCTCCTATTGCTTTTTTATATAGGATTGACCTATCTGGACCCACCCATTGAAAATGGTATCGCTGTCAATTTCGGAACCATGGATTATGGTAGTGGAGAGGTACAGCCTACGGAGCGAGTAAGATCGGAACCAAGAGAGGTTCAAAACCAGCCAGAGCCCGAAGAACAGGCGGAACCCGCCCAACCCGAAGAAACTGTGGTGGAAGATGCTCCTGTTGAAGAGGTGTTGACAAGTAATGACGAGGAAACCATTAAACTGCGACAACAGGAAGAAGCCAAACGTAAAGCGGAAGAGGAAGCAGAAAAAGCCAAAGCTGAAGCCGAGCGTATTGCCCGTGAAAAACGGGAGGCCGAAGAGCGTAAGCGGCAGGAACAAGAAGCCAAGAAAAAAAGTGTGGATGCCCTTATCGGTGGAATCGGAAAATCGGAGGGAACCACCACAGGCAGCGAAGGTGACGATGATAAGGCTGGAGATAAAGGCCAACTGGATGGAGACCCATATGCCACCTCGTACTATGGTGCACCTGGCAGTGGAGGTGGAACTGGCGGTTATGGACTTAGTGGGAGGTCGTTAGCTGGCAAAGATGTAGTGCGGCAGGAATGCAATGAGGAAGGTCGAGTTGTGGTAAGGATAGTGGTGGATAGAAATGGAAAGGTGATTCAAGCACAGCCCGGCGTAAAGGGCACCACAAATAATGCGCCATGCCTCTTGGAGCCCGCCCGTAAAACAGCGCTTCTTCACCGTTGGAATTCCGATGCCAATGCGCCTACTCAGCAAATCGGTTTTGTGGTCGTCAACTTTAAATTGGGGCAGTAGTGACCTATAAAGAAACTTTGGACTGGATGTTCGGGCAGCTTCCGATGTACCAGCAAAAAGGTGCCGCGGCCTTGAATGCTAAGTTGGACAACATCATCCGCTTTTCCAATGTGTTGGGCAATCCAGAGAAAAAATTCAAAAGTATCCACGTTGCCGGAACCAACGGAAAAGGTTCCAGTAGCCATATGTTGGCTTCCATTCTTCAGGAGGCTGGCTATAAGGTTGGACTCTATACTTCACCACACCTAAAGGATTTTAGGGAGCGCATCAAAATAAATGGTAAAGTTGTCAGCAAGAAATTTGTAACGGATTTTATTCAGGAGAACAAAACCTTTTTTGAGTACCATAAGCTTTCGTTTTTTGAAATGACCGTTGGTTTGGCTTTTAGCTATTTCGCGGAAGAAAAAGTGGATATCGCCATAATCGAAGTAGGATTGGGAGGGCGTTTGGATTCTACCAACATCATAACGCCCGAAGTGTCGCTAATCACTAATATTGGAATGGATCACACCCAGTTTTTGGGAGATACCTTGGAGAAAATTGCCTTGGAAAAAGCGGGCATCATTAAACCAAAGGTTCCTGTGGTGATTAGCGAGACGCAACCAGAGACAAAAATGATTTTTAACCTGATCGCCCATCAGCGAAGATCCAACATTGTTTTTGCGGATGCAGCATCGTACGTGGAATATAAAACGGATTTGTTGGGTGAATATCAGCAGAAAAATATCAACGGAGTGGTGGCATGTATTCGTCAGTTAAAGAATTTTGAAGTTGCTGAAAGAGATGTTTCCAGCGGACTCACAAAAGTTGTGGAAAATACAGGACTTCTTGGTAGATGGCAAGTATTGCAAAACAATCCTTTAGTGGTATGCGACACGGCACATAATAAGGAAGGTCTTCAGTTGGTTTTGGAACAAGTTAAAAAACAATCGTATGATCAACTCCATATCGTCCTTGGATTTGTTAAAGATAAAGATGTAAAGTCCGTTTTGCCGTTATTCCCCAAAGATGCCAAATATTATTTTGTAAGGCCAAGTATTCCAAGGGGCATGTATGCTCTTCAGCTAGAGGAACTTGCTCAAGAAGAAGGGCTTAAGGGGAAGGTGTGCAAGTCTGTAAAAAAGGGGTTGAACAAAGCGTTGAAAAATGCGACGAGCAATGATATGATCTATGTTGGAGGCAGTACTTTTGTTGTTGCGGAAATAGTGTGATTTTTTTCTTGTTTTTTGTTTTATAAATCAAAAACTGTGTTATATTTGCACTCCCATTTAGGAAAATAAATGGGCGCTTAGCTCAGTTGGTTCAGAGCACCTCGTTTACACCGAGGGGGTCGGGGGTTCGAATCCCTCAGCGCCCACCAAAAAAAGCCTCCGACTTCTCGGAGGCTTTTTTTGTTTTAAATGCTAATGGGTTCCCCAATATCCGGAAGTATCAATTTCTTTCCTTTTTTCACGAAATATGCAACTGCCTTGGTTTTATCAATTTTAATAGGAGGAAAGGTGTCGTAATGGCATCCTATTACTTGGTTGCACTCAATAAAATCGCTGGCAATGGTTGCGTCTTCGTAACCCATGGTAAAATTGTCTCCAATTGGTAAAATTGCAATATCCAATTTTGGGCAGGTTTTAGGAATCAGTTCCATATCCTTGGTCAAGGCAGTGTCCCCGGCAATGTAAATGCATTTTGAATCGTCCCAGAGTACAAATCCCCCTGGATTGCCGCCATTGCTTCCATCGGGCAGCATGCTGGAGTGGATGGCATTCACGTATTTAGCGGTGCCAAAGTCAAATTCGAACTTACCACCATGGTTCATGCCATGTCCGTTAATACCTTTGTTGGCAAACCAACTAACCACCTCAAAATTGGATATCAACAATGCTTTAGGATTGTTTTCAGCTATGGCTTCTACATCCAGAACATGGTCTTGGTGCCCGTGGGTCACAAAAATATAATCGACCTTAAGGTCATCAATATTGATATCGGAGGCCATTTCATTTCCAGTAATAAAAGGGTCGAATAAAATATTCTTCCCGTTCATCTCAACTAAAAAGGTCGCATGCCCTAAATAGGTAATTTTCATAGTGTATATTTTATTTGATGTGTAAAGTTGAAGGCTTTTGGCCTATTTTATAAAGTTAACAAGAACACTGGTCAATTTCAATTCGAAATGGAAATCTTGAAGATCCTTTTGCATAATTTTTTTGAATCAATAAAATACGATTGAAGAAAAAGAACTTAAATTTGCAGTATGATTGCCACGATTTGTAGAAAAGCCCATTTTAATGCAGCTCACAGGCTTCATAATCCCAAATGGAGCAAGGACAAGAACATTGAGGTGTTTGGTAAATGCAACAGCCCTAGTTTTCATGGTCATAACTTTGATCTTGAGGTAAGGATAAAGGGCGAGGTTGATCCTGATACTGGTTTTGTAATGGATCTCGCAGAACTGGGTGCATTGATTAAAGATGAGGTGGAGGACAGGTTTGATCATAAGAACCTGAACCAAGATTGTCCGGAGTTTGAAAATTTACTGCCCACAACGGAGTATTTCGTAAAAGTTATATATGATATTCTAAAACCAAAACTTAAAAAGGGGCAAATGTTGCATATTACCTTGCACGAGACATCAAAGAACTCGGCAGAGTATGGAGATTGGGATTAATTTCCGATATTGCAGCCCGTTTTGTAATGGGATATTAGCTCAGTTGGTTTAGAGCGCTGCCTTGACAGGGCAGAGGTCACTGGTTCGAATCCAGTATATCCCACAATTTTTCTTCTTATAAAAAATCCAGAACTCTTTCCAATGCCATTCCGCGTGAACCTTTAATGAGTAAAGCTCCTTTTTTTAAAGGTTTTTTTGAAAGATGCACTTTTAAATCTTCAAAAGACTTGAACTTATTCAGTGTAGTGTTAGTGTCATGGAAATTTCCCCCGACCAGATAGGCATCGTCAAAACCCAATTCTTTTGCAAGTTCGGCAATAGCTTGATGCTCTTCAGAAGCGGTATTGCCAAGCTCAAACATATCACCAAGAATAAGGGTTTTGCGGTCGGCATTCATCAAACTAAAATTTTCCAGAGCGGCTTTCATGCTGGTGGGGTTGGCATTGTACGCATCAAGTACAATATCAAAACCGTTTTTGGAAAGTATCTGTGATCTATTGTTCTGTGGTTGATACCTTTCAATGGCCGATTTAATGTCTTCCAAAGGTACATTAAAGTATTTGCCCATTAGGATTGCCGCACAACAATTGGGAAAGTTGTACTTGCCTACCAGTTGAGTGGTTATTTGTATTCCTTCCATTTCTAATAGAACATAAGGGTCAACGCCAAGAAATTTAATGTTATAATAGTGATGGTCATTTGTACTAAAGCCCAACTTTTTGGTATAAGTGCTCAATTTTTCTTTCTGAATGTCATCATCTGCATTTAAAAAGATGTATTTATCGTTGGTCTTAAGATAATCGTAAAGCTCACTTTTGCCTTTGATTACTCCTTCTACGCCGCCAAAACCTTCCAAATGGGCTTTGCCAAAGTTGGTGATGTATCCAAAATCGGGCTGGGCGATAGTGCTTAAAAAACCGATTTCGCCGATATGGTTGGCACCCATTTCCACAATCGCCATTTCGGTATCTTCCTTAATGGATAAAAGGGTCAAGGGAACTCCAATATGATTGTTGAGGTTGCCCTTGGTGGCAATAGTCTTGTATTTTTTCGAGATTACCGCACTAATGAGTTCCTTGGTCGTGGTTTTCCCGTTACTTCCCGTTAGCGATATTACTTTTGCTTTGGAATAGTTCCTGTGATAGGTAGACAACTGTTGCAGGATATCCAAGACATCGTCAACTAGAAGCAGTCTGTCCGAAGTTTTAAATTCTTCCTGATCAATAATGGCATAGGCTGCACCCTTGTCCAAAGCTTCTTGTGCAAAGGCATTTCCATTAAAATTTGGCCCTTTTAGGGCAAAAAACAGACAGTTTTCGGTGATTTTACGAGTGTCTGTACATATTGTGGGGTGCTCCAAAAATAGAGCGTGCAACGCTTTCATTATCATAAATCGAAGATAAAAAAAAGCCCCGACCTTTTGGTTGGGGCTTTTTAAAATACTCAAGAAGTTTTTTATCTCGCTTTTTTATGGCGTACCGTTTTTTTGGTTCTGGATTTAGATCCAACTCTGGACATGGCGCATCTAAAGCCAATATCGTCTGTTGCCATATATTGTGGCAAGTATCTACGCTGGGCAGGATCTAACCAATAAGCTCGATCTCTCCATGATCCGCCTTTGTACACACGGACCTCGTTGTTGATCAATGAGGTTCTAAAGTTTGACTCATCATATTGACGAACCAATTCACCTTCTTCGTTTCGTTCTACCGAATGTTTCGGCGCATCATACATTTTTTGGTTGTCCTCTTCATCACTGAAACGGCTAAAGAACCTTGAAGAGCCTGGGTCACCATCTCTAAAGCCACGGTTGTCACTTTTATCAAAATTGGTCCTTAAATACGTTTCTTCTTCGGTAACTGGAACTTCCTTGATTTCTCCTGGAAGATTGATGGCTACAATTTTACCATTGGGCAAAGTGTCATAAACTATTTCATCTCTCAATATTTCTACTTTTCCATCTTCGCCAATAGCTTTTTTCATGAAAACGTTTCCTCGGAAATAATTGAAATCACTTATTTCGTCATCAACAATAGGACGGTACACATCGGCCACCCATTCGTTTACGTTTCCGGCCATGTCGTATAGTCCAAAATCGTTGGGCTTGTAGGATTTGACCTCTCCGGTAATATCGGCACCATCGTCGGACCATCCGGCAATACCGCCGTAATCACCTTTACCTTGCTTAAAGTTGGCCAATTGATCTCCTCGGCCTACTCGTTGTCCGTTACGGGTGTAATCACCTTCCCATGGATATTTTTTTCTACCTCTGTAGTTGTTGTATTCTCTGGTTCCAACAAGAGCTTGGGCAGCATATTCCCATTCGGTTTCGGTGGGTAGCCTGTAGGCAGGCATTATTATGCCGCTACTTCTTTTGGCAAATGCATTGATGGAGTCTTTCTTTTGTTTTCCTTGCAGGGAATCTATTTCACCACCATAAACAGATTCTGGATTGTTTAAATAAGCCTCGGTACTAAAAGTGCCCTCAATTTCGCCGTTTAGAACTTTGTATTTGGAATCTTCGGCCAAATACCCTTCTCTTTCCAGCATTACTTCGTTGACCCTATCCGTTCTCCATTCGGCATATTGGGTAGCTTGTACCCAATTAACACCCACAACGGGATATTCTGCATAGGCAGGGTGTCTTAGATAGTTGTTGGTCATTGTTTCGTTAAAGCCCAATCGGTTTCTCCAAACCAAGGTGTCTGGTAGTGCGCCTTTGTATATATTGGCGTAATTGGGGTTGTCGGGAGGATAAACTTCTTTGAGGTAATCCAAGTACTCCAAGTACATTACGTTGGTCACTTCGGTTTCATCCATATAGAAGGATTGCACGTGTTGTTGGGTCGGGGTGTTGTTCCAATCGTGCATTATATCGTCTTGGACCTTACCTTTGGTAAACGTTCCTCCCTCTACAAATACGGTTCCTGGAGGAGTTTCTTGCTCCTTAAAATCCGAATTGTATTGAAATCCCCCTTCTTTGGCATTAATTTTCCAACCGGTGGCTCTGGAGACGTTCTTGGATGAAGAGGAATTTTTGCAACTGGAAAAACCTCCCATCACTACGGCGCAAGAAAGTACAACTTTAATTAAGTGTTTTTTCATAATTTGGGCTTGAGTACTTTAAAACTCAGGGCTATATGCCCTCAGTAACTTCGACTTGTTTTGATTTTTAAAATCCTTCAATGGCATTAAAACGGTGTTTTTGCCATTATATTTTGTGCTCATCAAATATTTCTAGCAATGTGATAATTGGTGCATGCTACACTTCTGTAACGGAGAAGGGGGTAAATTAGTATAAGATGATTGGCTTTTAACGGTTTGGGAAAGATGTTCGACCCTAATTTTACCATTTAACCAAAATAGTAGTGTTTTGGACGATTAACTCTAAAAAATATGTGTTCCAATATAAGAATTTAGGCAAAAGACCGTTTAATTTGTATTGCTTCCAAAACTTTTTATTGGAACCAATACTACACTAAATGCTAAAATTTTAGAATGAAAAAGTTATTGATAGTGGTTGCCTTCCTGTCCATGGCAGCACAGCTTAGCGCTCAGCAAGAAAGGGCGATTACAACGGCCGTACCATTTTTGACGATTGCTGCCGATGCACGGGCTTCCGGTATGGGAGATATGGGCGTTGCCACTTCTTTTGATGTGTATTCCCAACAATGGAACGCTGCAAAATATGCCTTTGCCACTCAAAAAATGGGTGTTGGAGTTAGCTATACCCCGTATTTGGAAAGCATTGTAAACGATGTATCCTTATTAAATGCGAACTTTTACAACAAATTAAATGATAGAAGTGCTTTCGCCTTTAGTATCCGTTACTTTGGTTTGGGAGAGATTGAATTGAGACAAACATTTGATCAGCAGGCCACTTTGGTGAAGCCCAACGAATTTGCCTTGGATGGTTCTTATTCCTTAAAATTGAGCCAAACCTTTTCGATGGCCGTGGCAGGTAGATTTATCAGTTCCAATCTCAGGTTTCAAGATGGTATACAAGATTCTCAGGCGGCCAATGCCTTTGCAGTAGATGTATCGGGTTTTTACCGATCTCCGGAAATAGCTTATAGTAATTTTGATGGACGATGGAGAGCTGGGTTTAATATATCCAACTTGGGCGGTTCCATACAATATGATGAAGGCGGACAGGAAAACTTTTTGCCCACCAACCTAAAGTTTGGTGGTGGATTTGATTTTATCTTTGACCAAGACAATGTGCTGGCCATCAATACAGAGTTCAATAAACTTTTGGTGCCCACGCCAAGAGATTTTGATGGAGATGGGGATATTGATTCGGATGATAACAATGAATACCAGCAAATAGGGTTTTTCAAGGGAGTCTTTGAGTCTTTCGGCGATGCACCGGATGGATTCGGGGAAGAACTTAAAGAAGTAACATGGGCACTTGGCGCAGAATATAGGTTCAGAGAAGCTTTTATGTTGCGGAGTGGTTATTTTAATGAAAGTGAAGAAAAAGGTTCCCGTAAGTTCTTTACGCTCGGAGCTGGCTTTATGTTTAAATCAGCCCAAATAGATCTTTCCTATTTGTTCTCAACCTCACAGGTTAGAAACCCATTGGAAAACACCTTGCGATTCTCGCTCACTTTTAACTTGGGAGAAGAATTTTACAATGATTAAGAAAGCATAAAATAAATAGGAAAAAACCTGTCCCTTGGGCAGGTTTTTTTATTTTTGAATACACCCAGGTTTAGATGGAAAGAAAGAAAATTAGTTTTGAACTGCTCATTTATGAGAATGAAAACGAGTTGTCACAAAACGACCAAAAATTGTTACGAGACGCTGCGAAGGCCAGGGAGAATGCCTACGCGCCCTATTCTAAGTTTAAAGTGGGTGCGGCGGTATTGTTGGAAAACGGGGAAGTGGTCATTGGCAACAACCAAGAAAATGCATCGTATCCTTCGGGCCTTTGTGCCGAACGTGTGGCCATTTTCCATGCAGGCGCCAAATATCCTGGGGTGGCCGTAAAATCCATTGCCATTAGCGCTTCGTCCTCTAAACATGAGGTAGGGGTTCCAGCGGCTCCTTGCGGCAATTGCAGACAGTCTATTATAGAATACGAACAAAAGCAGAATACTCCAATTTCGTTGTTGTTAAGGTCGGAAAAAGGCCCGATATACAAATGTAGTTCCATGGCCGATATTTTGCCTTTGGCATTCAATAGCTCATTTTTGGGCGATTCTTAATTCAATTCTTTTTCCAAAACAGATATATATGTATTTTTGCTCTTCCCTACTACAGGGGAAATTCATTTAATACTACTATAGATGAAAAAAATTACCAAAGAAGTTTATCTTAAATGGTACGAGGACATGTTTTTCTGGAGAAAGTTCGAGGATAAACTTGCCGCCGTATATATTCAGCAAAAAGTTAGAGGGTTTCTACACCTGTACAATGGTCAAGAAGCAGTTCTAGCAGGTGCATTGCATGCAATGGACTTGGAAAAGGATCGTATGATCACCGCTTACCGAAACCATGTTCAGCCAATAGGTATGGGCGTGGATCCAAAAAAAGTGATGGCTGAACTTTATGGAAAAGTAACAGGAACCTCCAAAGGTATGGGCGGTTCCATGCATATTTTCTCCAAAGAACACCGCTTTTATGGTGGACACGGTATCGTTGGAGGGCAAATCCCTTTGGGAGCTGGTTTGGCATTTGCGGATAAATATTTTAAAAGGGATTCCGTGACCCTTTGTTATATGGGTGATGGCGCCGTAAGGCAAGGATCCCTTCACGAAGCCTTTAACTTGGCCATGCTGTGGCAATTGCCCGTAGTTTTTATTTGTGAGAACAACGGTTATGCCATGGGAACATCCGTAGCCCGTACATCTCACTCCACCGATATCTGGAAGTTGGGACTCGGTTATGAAATGCCATGTGGTCCCGTAGATGGAATGGATCCTGCGATCGTTGCCAAAGAGATGGACAAGGCCATTGAGCGAGCAAGAACAGGAGGCGGGCCTACTTTCTTGGAAATGAAGACATATAGGTATCGTGGGCATTCCATGTCGGATGCCCAACATTACAGAACAAAAGAAGAAGTAGAAGAGTATAAAAAGATAGATCCGATTACTCAGGTAAAAGATGTTATCCTAGAGAAAGGATACGCATCTGAAGATGACCTTAAGAAAATCGACAAAAAGGTGAAGGACTTGGTAAAAGAGTGCGAGAAATTTGCTGAAGATTCAGATTTTCCACCAAAGGAACAATTGTACGACACGGTTTACGAGCAAGAAGACTATCCATTTTTACAACATAAATTATAATTAGATGGCAGAAGTAATCAACATGCCTAGATTGAGCGATACCATGGAAGAAGGAACCGTGGCAAAATGGCTCAAGAACGTAGGGGACAAAGTCGAAGAAGGAGATATATTGGCTGAAATCGAAACGGACAAAGCCACCATGGAATTTGAATCTTTTCATGAAGGGACTTTGCTCCATATCGGAATACAGGAAGGTGAAGGAGCCCCGGTTGATTCACTTTTGGCCATAATCGGAGAGGAAGGAGAAGATATTTCTGGTCTATTGAACGGTTCTGGCAGTTCGTCCGAGGCGGCGGCGAAAGAAGATGCTTCTGAACCCAAAGCTGAAGCCGAAGAAAGTTCAGCTCCGGAGAGTGCGCCAGCCGATATTCCTGAAGGAGTGGAAATCGTGACCATGCCGCGATTGAGCGATACCATGGAAGAAGGAACCGTGGCCAGCTGGTTAAAAAGTGTTGGCGACGAAGTGGAAGAAGGGGATATATTGGCTGAGATCGAGACCGATAAAGCCACTATGGAATTTGAATCGTTCTACTCCGGAACCCTGTTGCATATCGGTATTCAAGAAGGCGAAGGCGCCCCGGTTGATTCATTATTGGCCATTATTGGCCCAGAAGGAACCGATGTTGATGCTGTGTTGAAAGCACAGGCGGGAGGTGGTTCTTCCAAGAGCACTTCAAAACCTGAAGCAACCAAAGAAGAAGCCCCAAAGGCTGAGGAAACTTCCAAAAAAGAAGAGGCCACTTCAACTTTACAAGATGGACAGCGCATTTTTGCTTCACCATTGGCCAAAAAGATTGCCGAAGAAAAAGGCATAAACTTAGCCGATGTAAAAGGAACAGGAGATAACGGGAGAATCGTAAAAAAAGACATAGAGAACTTTACGCCAGCTACTAAAGCAGCTATTTCAGCGGATAAAACAGAGGCAACTCCTGCAGTAGCGCCTGTTGCTTTGCCTGTTGGCGAAGAAAGCATAGAGGAGGTTAAAAACTCCACCATGCGTAAGGTGATTGCCAAGCGTTTGGGTGAATCCAAATTCTCCGCACCGCACTATTATCTTACCATAGAGGTGGATATGGACAATGCAAAGGCTTCACGTGCACAAATCAACAATTTGCCCGATACCAAGGTATCTTTCAACGATATGGTATTGAAGGCCTGTGCCATGGCACTTAAAAAGCATCCGCAGGTAAATACATCCTGGAACGGAGATACTACGGTTTACAAGCATCATGTTCACATGGGTGTGGCAGTAGCTGTAGATGAAGGTCTTGTGGTTCCCGTAATCAAATTTGCCGACCAATTGAGTTTGACCCAACTTGGAACCGCCGTCAAAGATTTGGCAGGAAGAGCTAGAAACAAGAAAATAAAGCCAGATGAAATGGAAGGGAGCACCTTTACCGTATCCAACTTGGGAATGTTCGGTATCTTGGAATTCACTTCCATCATCAATCAGCCAAATTCAGCAATTTTGTCAGTTGGAGCTATTGTGGATAAACCAGTAGTGAAAAATGGCGAGATTGTGCCAGGCAGCACTATGAAGATTACTTTGGCTTGTGATCACAGAACAGTTGATGGCGCCACAGGAGCTCAGTTCCTTCAAACATTGAGGGCATACATGGAAAATCCTGTGACCATGTTAGCGTAGTTTTAAAATACCACCCTGAGCGCAGTCGAAGGGGACATTCAATAACATAAATCAAAAGCATCCTTTTCGGGATGCTTTTTTTATCTTTAAAAAATTCAAAAAGCAACACAAATGAAAATACTGTTTTATACTCTGGCGTCAATTTTTGTAGTAGGCTGCGGATCTACGCAGCTAACTCAAACTGCAACTGTTGAAACTACTGAATCATCAAAGAGCACAGCGTCAAACAACACATTTACCGATGCAGAGCGAATAGGGGAGATGATGAATTATTTGGCTTCCGACGACCTTAAAGGGCGAGAAGCAGGGAGTGAAGGTATTGAAATGGCAGCAAAATATATTGAGAACTATTTTAAGTCTTACGGACTCAAACCGTATTTTGAAACCTATCGCGATACCTTATCAAATTTTAAAAAGACAGCTTACAACATTGTTGGGGTAATTGAGGGCAACGACCCTGATTTAAAAGATGAATTCATCTTGATCGGTGCGCATTACGACCATATTGGTGCCATAGCACCCGAAAATGGGGACTATATTGCAAATGGGGCCAACGATAATGCTTCGGGAACTTCTACGGTTTTGGAATTGGCCCGTTACTTCGGAACCCAAAAAACCAACGAACGTAGTCTGATTTTTGCTTTGTTCAGTGCCGAAGAGAAAGGTTTGTTGGGGTCCAAACATTTGGCCAAAAAATTAAAGGAAAAGGACTTGGACCTGTATACCATGCTCAATTTTGAAATGACAGGAGTTCCTTTGAAAGGAAAAGATTATTTCATGTACATAACGGGGTATGATATGTCCAATTTAGCAGAGATCAGCAATGCGTATGCAGAAGAAAAGCTAGTGGGTTTTTTACCTACGGCAAAGGAGTATAACCTCTATCAACGGTCGGACAATTATCCATTCCATGAAGAATTCGGTGTGCCCTCCCATACGTTTTGCACTTTTGATTTTACCAACTTTAACCACTATCATAAAGTAGGTGATGAGCCCGATCTTATGGATTTCGTTCACATGGCTACTTTGGTTAACAAAACCATTCCGGTAATTGAAAGTATTGCCAATACGCCGAACCAAGAAATCAAATTAAATGAGTAGAATGTAATTTCGAAACTCTTGAACAAGGGTGGAAAATCTGAAATATATGGATTCCCATTTATGCGGGAATGACATTCAATACAATACATTATGGCAAACATTATAATTACAGGAACAAGTAGGGGAATCGGTTTCGAACTGGTCAAGCTTTTTGCCAGGGAAGGGCATCAGGTTTTGGCCTTATCAAGGAATGACATGCCTGTAAAAAATCTCAATTTGCCCAATGTGCATTCCATTCCTTTTGATTTGGGCAACCCGGCCGACTTTGAAAAAATGAACGATTTTTTGGGGCAATGGCATGTAGTGGATGTGCTCATCAACAATGCTGGACGATTGCTGAACAAACCTTTTTCCGAAACTACATCGGAAGAGTTTGAAAATGTTTACAAAGTAAATGTATTCGGTGTAGCCGAAATTACCAAGGCCGTACTGCCCATGATGGGCAAGGAAGGACATGTGGTGACCGTAAGTTCCATGGGTGGGGTGCAAGGCAGTATGAAATTTCCCGGATTGTCCGCCTATAGTTCCAGTAAAGGAGCTGTTATTACCCTTACCGAACTCTTGGCCGAAGAACATAAAGAAACTGGTCCAAGTTTTAATGTGCTGGCATTGGGTGCAGTACAAACTGAAATGCTAGAGGAGGCGTTCCCTGGGTACAAAGCCCCTGTAACCGCATTGGAAATGGCTACATACATCAAGGATTTTGCCTTGACCGGACAGAAACTCTATAATGGAAAGTTGTTGCAGGTTAGTAATAGTACGCCTTAGTTTTAATTTGGGGTGAAAGTCTATGGATAAACTTGTAACTTTATCCCAGTGAACAATACCCTTCAAAAATACCTTCCAGAGCTTGCCGTAGCCCCCTGTTTTGAGCTCATCAAGACCCATGGGGTGCATTTAAAGATTGTAAGCCACAGGGTCACTCGGCATGGCGACTATCGTAGGTTGCCCAACGGATTGCACCAGATTACGGTCAATGCCTCGCTCAATAAATACAGATTCTTAATTACACTTGTTCACGAAATTGCACATTTGGTGGCCTTTGAAACATACGGGCGTCGAATAAAACCGCATGGTGTGGAATGGAAACGCACCTTTCAGCACTTAATGGTGCCCTTTATTAAACCAGAAGTGTTTCCCTCGCAATTGTTGCCCATTATTGCAAACCATTTTAAAAACCCAAAGGCAAGTAGTAGTACCGATGCCAGATTGTCCATAGCGCTAAAAGCTTTTGATGTGGAAGAAAGGCAACACAGTTACGTGTACGAATTGACTAAAGGCAGTATTTTTAGGTTGTACAACGGTAGACTGTTCAAAAAAGGAAACAAAAAAGTAAAACGGTACGAATGCGTGGAGTTGTCCACCGGGAGATTATATTTGTTCCAACCTAATGCGGAAGTTGAATTGGTAAAATAGTTGGTCATCTCGAGCGCAGTCGAGAGGTGGCAAGTTGCCTTAACAATCATTAGTAAAAAAACAGAATAGATTCCTGCGTTCGCAGGAATGACAGAAAATAAAATAATGAACAAGAATTATTATGCAGTTTTAATGGCAGGGGGCGTTGGTTCCCGATTTTGGCCTGTGAGTACATCATCAAACCCCAAACAGTTTCATGATATGTTGGGGACGGGCAAAACCTTGATTCAAAAAACATTTGATCGCTTAAACAAGTTTATCCCCACCGAAAACATTTTGATCTTGACCAATGAACGTTACAATGATTTGGTTTTGGAGCAATTACCAAAGGTAAAGCAGAACCAAGTTGTTTTGGAACCTGCCATGCGCAACACGGCACCCTGTATTTTGTATGCCTCCTTAAAGATTCAAAAAATGAACCCCAATGCGGTAATGATCGTGGCACCCAGTGATCACTGGATAGAAGATGAAACCGCTTTTGAAAAGGATGTAATAAGCTGTTTTGATAAATGTGAAAAGGAAAATGCACTTTGCACCTTGGGCATAAAGCCAACATTTCCAAATACTGGATTTGGTTATATAGAATTTGAAAAAGGGAGTGACGAGAACCTTAAAAAGGTGTCCCAGTTTAGGGAAAAACCAGATTACGAGACCGCAAAGAAATTTTTGGCACAAGGCAACTTTCTTTGGAACGCGGGTATTTTTATGTGGAGCGTGGAAACCATTGTTGAAGCTTTCAAAAAATATCAGCCAAGTCAATATGAATTGTTTGGCAAAGGTATTTCCAATTATAATACCGAAGATGAAAGAGCTTTTATCCAAGAAAATTATGCCAAGGCAGAAAACATATCCATTGATTATGCTATATTGGAACAATCCAAATCCATCTACACCTTGCCCGCAACTTTTGATTGGAACGATTTAGGTACTTGGGGAGCACTGTACGATAAATTGGACAAGGACGGAGAGGAAAACGCCGTGGTCAATGCCAAAGTGCTCTTGGAAAATGCCAAAGGCAATATGATTCGTTCACCAAAAGGAAAAATTGTAGTGGTGGATGGTCTGGAAGATTATATTATTGTGGATAAAGAAGAGGTGCTTTTGATTTATCCCAAGAACAAACAACAGGATATTAAAAAAGTATTGAACCAAGTAAAAGATAAATTTGGGGACCAGTTTGCATAATAGATGAGTGAAGATCAAAATAAAGATAAGGAAACATCTCCACCTCAGGACAGCGGAGATGAAGTAAAAAAGGACCTTAAGGGACTTTTGGGCAGTATGCGGAAGTTTCTTTCGGATTTGTTGGAAATTCGTTCCAATACCGATCCAGGCGCTACCAAAGAATCCATTATTGCCGATATTCCTTTCAAGGGGCATACCTCTTGGATTTTGATATGTTCCATTTTTATTGCTTCCGTTGGGTTGAATGCCAACTCGACCGCTGTGGTGATCGGAGCCATGTTAATTTCCCCGTTAATGGGCCCTATTTTGGGAATGGGGATGTCCTTGGCCATAAATGATATAGATACGTTGCGACGATCGCTCAAAAATTTTGCCGTTATGGTGGTTTTGAGTGTCATCACTGCTTTTTTGTTCTTCTATCTTTTTCCGCTTCGTGATGAATCGTCCGAACTTTTGGCACGGACCAAGCCAGATATTCGGGATGTGCTGATTGCATTTTTTGGTGGACTTGCCCTTGTGATTGCACGGGCCAAAAAAGGCACCATTGCCAGTGTTATATTTGGTGTGGCCATTGCAACAGCTTTGATGCCGCCTCTTTGTACTGTAGGTTTTGGTCTGGCCATTGGTAAACCCTGGTATGCGGCGGGGGCCATGTACTTATTTACTATCAATACCATTTTTATTGGTCTGGCCACTTTTTTGGTCATCAAGTTTTTGCGGTTTCCCATGGTGCGCTACGCCAACTCGCAGCGCAGAAGATTAATTGCCCGTTTGGCCTCCATTACAGGAATTTTGGTGATGATACCTGCTGGATTTACCTTTTATAAGGTATTCCAAGAATCACTTTTTATGAAGCAGGCACAAAGTTTTTTACAAGATACCGTGGAAGTGTACCAGTTTGAGGGTGCTGGAAGATATGTGGATAACCTTACCAAATTGGAATATGTGGATGATGGAACATCAATGATAGAAGTTGTGTTCATGGGCGATGAATCGGTTCCTGAAAATGTGGTGAATACATGGCGAACCCAAAAAAATGAATATAACCGACTTAAAAATGCCGAGCTACATATAATTCAGGGAGGGCAAGATGATTCAGAGGAAAAGTTCAACTACGTAAGTGAGTTGTACGAGAAGAACAAGGCCGAATTGTTGAACAAGGATGAGCAAATCCGAATGCTCGAAGAAGAATTGACTACTTTGACCAAAAATATAGGAAAACAGGTGCCTTTTCGAGACATTAGTGCAGAGGCCAAAGCTAATTACGAAAATATTGAAACACTTGGTTTTTCCTATCAAGTGCGTACCGATTTTAAAAAAATGGACACAGTTCCGGTTTTTGAGGTGGATTGGAAAAATGGGGTAAGTTCCGGACAAATAGAGACGGATACCAAAAAAATGCTTGCTTGGTTAAAATTGAGGCTTCAAGACACAACCCTTGTAATTAAGGATGTGGAGTAGTTTTTATTTATAAGTCGGAAGTCGGTGGGCAGTTTGCAGTAGGCAGTCAGCAATAACTCCTATCTTTTATTTTTGAAAATTGGGCACGTTCAGAAGTAGTGTAATTATTTGATTATCAGATAATTAATTCGTATATTTAGGTATGACAAAACCCCGAAAATGAGTCTTCAGCTCGAAAAACGGGGTTTTTTTAATCTTCAATTATGCACAAATTACGAAGAATATCCGATTTTCAGCACACCTTTTCTTTTTCTTCCCAAACAGAACAATTTGACATCTTCTACGATCGCTTCCTTAGGAGCGATCTGGGGAAGATCTATCGGGGGGTTCCCTGGGATGACCTGGTGAGATCCTTTGGGCTCAAGGAATCCAAAAAGGGCCCTGCCTGCATTTTTTCCCCGAAGGGCAAACTGGCCCTGATGTTCTTGAAACACTATTCGGGGGATTCCGACCGTAGCTTAATGGAACATCTGAACGGGAACCTGGAATGGCAGTTTTTCTGTGACATCTATCTGGGCCGGGACCGCCTTACCAACTTTAAGGCCATCAGCGAGATCCGCTGCGAGCTGGCCAAGAAACTGGACCTGGATAAGGTACAAGAGGTTTTTTACAAACATTGGTCGCCCCACATCGCGGACAAGCACTCTTTGGTGATGGATGCCACTTGTTATGAGAGTTATCTGCGCTATCCCACCAACATCAAGCTGTTATGGGAGAGCGTGGAGTGGCTCCATAACCTTATGGGACATCTCTGCAAAGAGGTAAGGGTGCCTGTGCCCCGCAGCAAGTATCTGAAATGGCAAAAGCGCTATGTCTCTTACAGTAAAATGAGAAGGAAGACCAAAAAGAAGAAAAGGGCCCTGACCCGTAGCCTGTTGCTATTGCTGAAAAAGTTTAGCGATGAACTTGACCGCCTGGAAGCCCAATACGGGATAGTAATGACCAAAGACCAGTACCGGCGAAGGGCCACGGCCAAAAAGATCTATGGCCAGCAACACGCATACTTTTACAGAGGCATAAAACCCAAGGCCCGTATCGTGAGCCTGGACAAAGACTATATCCGGCCCATCGTACGGGGCAAGGAAACCAAAGCCGTAGAGTTCGGGGCCAAGGTCAACAAGTTCCAGATCGACGGCATTGGTTTTATCGAGCACCTGAGCTTCGAGGCCTTCCATGAGGGCAATCGCTTCCAGGATACTATATTTAAGGCCCAACGCCTGACCAAGGTCAAGACCCGATTGGCCGGGGCCGATGCCATCTATGCCACCAACAAGAACCGCACCTTCACCACCCGCTATAACATCCACACCGACTTCAAGCGCAAGGGAAGGGCCGGCAAACACGAAAAACAGCGCAGGCAACTGGCAAGTGCCATCACCAAGGAAAGAGCCAGCCGCCTGGAGGGCAGCTTTGGCAAGGAGAAAGAACACTACCACCTGAAAAAGATCAAGGCCCGTACCAAGGCCACCGAGACCCTCTGGATCTTCTTTGGCATCCATACTGCCAATGCCCTGGAAATTGGCAGGCGCATGGCCAGGGAAGCACTGCAAAAAGCGGCCTAAGGGATGTAAGGCGGCAAGATGCCCCAGGGGATCCTATGCCCCATTGTCAACAAAATCCTTGAAAACGGACGCATCTTCGTTCAAAAGCATCAAGAGCACAACATATAAATGAAAAATGCCACTAAAACCAATATGGTTCAGTGGCATTTAGTTTAATGTTCATGAAAAAACAGGCTTACTCCTGAATGTCCCTTTTTCATCAAAAAACAAAATACCCCTGCACCTTGTACAGAGGCATTTTTTTTGGATGAGCAGGGTTATATTTATTGGTTTTCTTCCTCTTTGTGTTCGGGCACATATTGTCCCATAAATCTTTTATGCATTTCCTCCATGCGTTTGTGTAATAAGTCTAAATTGATAAAGTCTTTGCCCAAAGGACTTTCAAAAAAGTCTTCCTCAAAAAAATGTTTGGCAAAAATAGAATCGTCTTCAAAAAAATTATTGAAGTCATTTTGATTGAAATATGAAAAATGCTTGGAGAACTTGGATTTATATGATGAAAACAAACTATCCCTGTTCAAATCACCCAATCTGTTCTTGTAATCCGATGAGGACCACGAGTAAATCGAATCATAACGAATCAAATTGCCTTCTTTGTCAAATTCCTTTTTAACTTCCCAATTTCCTCTGGGCTGCTCTGTCATATTTTGATTTTCCTCAACTTTCCCAGTTGTGTTTTCCTGACCATTGCAGCCAAGACCAAACAATGAAAGCAAAAAAACTGCAACGAATTTTTTCATGGGATCAAATTTTGGTTAAACAAAACAAGTGAAAACATTGTGTTGAAAGAGAGACCGATTTCGGTCTCTCCCCAAACAATTTTATGCAATTTTGATGGTGCGCGCCGGTTTTTGAATGGCTTCTTCCAGCTTCGGCAAATGGATGCTCAAAACACCATTTTTATACTCGGCTTTTATCTTGTCTTCGTTTACCGTTTCTGGCAACGTAAAAGACCGCTTGAATGATGAATACCCAAACTCCCTTCGAATGAGATTGTCCTCGTTTTCTTGGTTTTCTGTTTTGGAATCAGCGGTAATGGACAAAATTTTATTGTCCAAGTCCACCGTAAAATCGGATTTTTTCAACCCGGGAACGGCCATTTCCACATAGTAGGAATCTTTGGTTTCCTTAATGTTTACTTTGGGAAGTGTGATTCCCGTGTTAAAGTTGGAGGTAAGTACGGTTGGCAACTCCTTGTTGAACAATTCATCAATCCAAGAAGACCACATGGGGAAGATTGGCCCATTCGAATTAGATTTTGCCATACTTCCATTTTTTGTTGCAACTAAATTACTCATAACTGCTAAATTTTAAAGTTAGACAATAATTCAAATAGTTCACATGAAAGCATTCAAATCAAATGCCAAATTCAGCAGTGCTGCATTCTTTATATTTTTTTAATATTCAGGTTTTCAGAATGTTAAATTTTTTCAGAAAAATGTCAAAATGACATTTTAGTAAAGGAGAACCTGTGAGATCAAGTATGATATGTTGTCAGGTTTAAATATGGTAGGTAGCTTTTTTAAGAGAACAGAGCATTCATCTTCTCCTTTATCTGCTCCAGACATAAATTGCCCAAGCTGCCCTCGTGGGTATGGTCAATGTCGCGTTTCGGTTTAAAATTGCCATTTTCTATGGCCTTGCCCATAGTTTTATAGGCATCGCGGAAAGGCATGCCACTTTTTACAAGTTCGTTCAAGGTGTCCACACTAAAGAGGTAATCATATTTGGGGTCGTCCAAAATAGCTTTGTTTACCTTGATTTCCTTTAGGCTAAAAGTCATCATCTCCAAACAAGCATGCATATCCTGCATCGCAGGAACAATGACCTCCTTCACCAATTGAAGGTCCCTGTGGTATCCGCTGGGCAAATTGTTCATTATTAAAATGAGTTGGTTGGGCACCGCTTGAATTTTATTGCACTTGCCCCTGATCAATTCAAACACATCCGGGTTTTTCTTGTGCGGCATAATGCTGCTTCCCGTGGTGAGTTCATTGGGGAAGGAGATAAAATCAAAATTCTGGCTCATGTACAGGCAAATGTCCATCGCCATTTTGGATAGGGTAGCCGCTACGCTCGAAATCCCGAAAGCCGTCGCTTTTTCCACTTTACCACGGCCCATTTGGGCGGCCACCACATTGTACTTTTGGGTGGCAAATCCCATTTCGGCAGTGGAGAAACTCCTATCAATAGGAAACGAGCTGCCGTAACCCGCAGCACTTCCCAGAGGATTTTGGTCGGCAACTTTATGAGCGGCCTGTACAAAGTACAAATCATCCACCAAACTTTCGGCATAAGCAGAAAACCAAAGCCCAAAAGAGGACGGCATGGCGATCTGGAGATGCGTGTACCCGGGCAGCAAGACATTTTTGTGTTTGTCCGCAAGATTCATCAACAAGTCAAAAAGAGCCTTTACCTGATTTTTGATTTCGGTAAGCTCATCTTTAAGATATAACTGCATGGCTACCAAAACTTGATCGTTACGGGAGCGTGCAGAATGGATTTTTTTACCGGTATCACCCAATTTTTCGGTCAACATAAACTCGATTTTGGAGTGCATGTCCTCAAAATCATCCTCAATGGCGAACTTTCCTTTTTGGATGTCCTTGGCAATGCCATCCAATGCTTTGGTCAAATCCTTGGCTTCCTCTTCGGAAATCAGGCCGACCTTGCCCAGCATTTTAGCGTGCGCCTTGGAGGCGATCACATCATATTTGGCCAATACCAAATCGAGCTCACGATCATTGCCTACGGTAAAATGGTCTATCTTTTTATCGGTACTGAATCCTTTGTCCCAGAGTTTCATAGTTTTTCCTTTTTCATTCCCGCGAAGGCGGGAATCTTATACTTTCGATATCTATTGCCCTTCGACTGCACTCGAACTGACAGGTTATTGCAAAAATCCCGTTAGGGTTTTAATGTAAATATCTATCCCTTCTTCAATTTCGTTGACGAATATAAATTCGTTGGCCGAATGGGAGCGTGTGCTATCACCAGGGCCTAATTTTACCGATTGACATGTCAGTGCAGCTTGGTCGGACAAGGTAGGGGAACCATAGGTTTTACGCCCCAAAGCCAATCCGCTTTTCACCAAATCATGGTCGGGATTTATGCAAGATGAATTCAACCGTAAAGAACGAGGAATCATTTTGCACGGTGCTTCTTTTTGAAGAATATCAGCAATTTCCTGATTGCTGTAACAATCGTTCACGCGAACATCGATCACCAGGTCTACATGGCCAGGCACCACATTGTGTTGGTTCCCGGCATTGATTTGGGTAGTGGTCAATTTTACCTCCCCCAGCGCATCGGAAACCTTATCAAAGGAATAATTTTTGAGCCATTGCAGCACCTCAATTGTATTGTAAATGGCATTGTTGTCGTTGGGATGTGCCGCATGGGATGGCGTTCCTTCCACAACAGCATCAAAAACCACCAGTCCTTTTTCGGCTATGGCCAAATCCATGAGCGTAGGTTCGCCCACGATGGCCACATCTATTTTTGGAAGGATAGGGAGCAATGCTCTAATACTTTTTTCCCCGGCATCCTCTTCCTCGCCCGTAGCGGCCATAATTATGTTATGATTTAGACCCTCTTTCTCATAAAAATGAACAAAAGTGGCCAGTAGAGACACCAAACATCCCCCGGCATCGTTACTGCCAAGTCCGTACAGTTTACCGTCCTCGATATGAGCATCAAAAGGGTCTTTGGTATAGGCGCTGTTCGGCTTTACCGTGTCGTGGTGCGAATTTAGTAACAAGGTGGGTTTGCTCTCATCAAAATATTTGTTGAAAGCATAAATGTTGTTGTGCTGCCTTTGGGTTTTTACGCCAAAACTTTGCAGAAAGGCTTCAATGGCATCACCTGTTTTCTCTTCCTCACCTGAAAAAGAGGGTATGCTTATGAGTTTTTCCAGCAGTTCAATGGCTTTTTCCGTTAATATGTCCTGGGTTATTTTCATAAGGTCAATGTGGTATAGTCTGAGTTGTTTGCCTCCAGCATATTGGTGTTTCCTACGCAAACTTTGGCAACATGGTTGCGCAAGGCATAAAAACAGTTGTGCATTTTGGGGAGCATTCCGTCCGCAATGATTCCATAAGCCAAAAGTTCATCATAGCCTTTGGAATCTATGTGCTGAATTACGGAGTTTTCATCTTCAACATCTTGGAGCACACCTTTTTTATCGAAGCAATAATAAAGTGTTGTTTCAAATTGGTCGGACATGGCAATGGCAAGTTCGGCGGCAATGGTGTCGGCATTGGTGTTCAACATTTGTCCCTTGCCATCGTGGGTAAGTGCACAAAAAATAGGGGTGAAACCAGCCTGAAGCAATTTAAAGATACCGTAGGTGTTTACCATATCCACATCGCCCACATAACCAAAATCAACATTCTTTTTAGGCCTTTTATGGGCTTTGATAGCATTCGCATCGGCTCCGCTCATTCCAATGGCATCGGTACCCAATGCCTGTAATTTGGCCACTATTTTTTTGCTTACCAACCCCCCGTACACCATTAGGGCAATGTCCAGGGTTTCGGCATTGGTAATCCTTCTCCCATTCACCATTTTGGATTCCACACCCAATTGATTTGCCAATTCTGTGGCTTTTTTTCCGCCTCCGTGAACTAAAATCTTATTTTCGTTCATTTTAGAGAAAAGCTCTAATACGTGCTTGAACCCTTCGGCATCTTCTATAAGGTTTCCGCCTATTTTAACTACGGATAATTTTTGTTTCATGCTATGTATTTATAATCCCTCCATCTATGGTAACTGTAGTTCCCGTAATCCATGAACTGTCATCGGATACTAAAAAAAGTACAAGTTTAGTAATATCTTCAGGCGTGCCCAATCTTTTTAACAATGTAGTCCTTTTCGCATTTTCCACAGCAGTTTCTGGTTGTTCAAATGCCTTGGCGGATTCCCATAATAAGGGAGTGTCCACTGGGCCGGGACAAATGGCATTCACTCTAATTTTTGGCGCATAATCAACCGCCATTTGCTTCATTAGGGCAACAGATGCCGCTTTTGATGCACAATACGCCGGGTGATTTGGAAAACTTTTAAATGCTGCTATTGATGCATTGATCAAAATATTGCCTTGCGGTTGTTTCTGTAAGTGTGGTAGGGCGTATTTACAAAGATAAAATATGGAGCTTAAATTGGTGTTGATGGTTTTTTGCCAAGATTCTATGGACAACTCTTGAACATTCCCTAATCCGAGAATACCAGCGTTCAATAATAGAATATCCAGTTTTCCGTAGGCCTCCAGAGCCGTTTCCACCAATTTTTTGTTATAGGATGGGTCCGTAATGTCGCCTGCCAGAAATACGGCATTGTCCAATTCTTCTTCCAAAGCCTTTCCCCTTTCTTGGTTTCTACCAGAAAGTACCAAGCTAGCTCCTTCGGCAGAAAGTCCTTTGGCAATGGATTTCCCCATTCCACTTGTTGCTCCGGTAACTATACAAACCTTGCCCTTTAGTTTCATATGTCTTCCAATATTTTCTTTAATACAATTTGAGCTGAGAAAACCCTGTTTTTGGCTTGCTCCACCACCAAAGATTGCCCACTGTCCAAAACAGCATCGTCCACAATCATATTTCTTCTTACCGGGAGGCAGTGCATAAATTTGGCATTGCCTAGTTTCTCTTTGGTGATGGTCCAATTTTTATCGGTACTCAACACTTTTCCATAATCCGAATAACTGCTCCAATTTTTTACGTAGACGAAATCGGCATCTTTCAACGCTTCATCTTGATTATACTCAATTGTACAACCCTTGGTTATCTCTGGATTGAGTTCATACCCTTTTGGATGGGTAATCACAAAATCAGCACCCTGCTTCTTCATCATCTGAATAAATGAATTGGCAACAGCATGTGGCAACGCTTTTGGGTGCGGAGCCCAAGAAAGCACGACTTTGGATCTCTTTTTGGCTTCATTCTCCTTCAAAGTGATGGCATCTGCCAAAGCCTGAAGCGGGTGACCCACCGAACTTTCCATATTTACCACGGGAATCGAAGCATACTTGGAAAATCCGTTGATGACTTCTTCGGCCTCATCTTTCTCCTTATCCTTTAATCCTGCAAACGCTCTAATGGCAACAATATCTGAATATTGGGAAACCACTTGCGCAGCTTCCTTAATGTGTTCCGAAGTGCCTTGGTCCATTACAGTGCCATCCCCGTATTCCAGCGCCCAACCTTCGTTTCCAAAATTCATGATCATTACTTCCATGCCAAGGCTCATGGCCGCTTTTTGTGTGCTCAAACGTGTTCTGAGACTATTGTTGAAAAACAACAAGCAGATGGTTTTCCTTTTGCCCAAATCTTCAAACTGATACGGGTCTTTTTTTAGGTTGATTGCTTGGTCCACCCAATCGGGTAGGGATGCTATATCGTCAACTGTTAGATAATGCTTCATTTCAATGCTTTTTTGAGGGCTTCAAAGAATAGGTCTATATTACTTTTTGTGATGTTCAGGGCCGGTAAGAACCGCAACAAATGCTTGTTTTTGGCACTGCCGGTGAACATATGCTGCTCCACGATCATTTTTTTACGTAGGGCGGCAACTTCAAAATCGAACTCCAGTCCAATCATCAACCCTTTTCCTTTTATATTTTTGATTTCCGGTACTTCCGCAGCTTTTTCCTTGAAATAGGAGCCAAGTTCAGCAGCGTTTTTTATCAGGTTTTCATCTTCCAAAACCTCCAAAACTGCCAGAGATGCCGCACAGGCCAAATGGTTGCCACCAAAGGTGGTGCCCAAAAGGCCATACGATGGTTTAAAAGATTCATGAATCAAGATACCGCCAACAGGAAAGCCGTTCCCCATACCTTTGGCTATGGAAATAATGCCGGGTTGAATGCCGTGATGTTGAAAAGCAAAGAATTTACCGCTTCGTCCGTAGCCTGATTGTACTTCATCTGCAATAAGAACAACATTATTTTCCTTGCATTTTTTGGAGATAAACTGGAAGAATTCCGTGGTAGGTTCATCCAATCCGCCCACACCTTGGATGGCTTCCAAGATAACGGCGCAATAATCATCGCTTTTGATGGCCTTTTCAAAAGCATTAAAATCGTTCAATGCCAAAAAAGTAACCTCTTGTTGCTTGTTGATGGGGGCATTTATGCTCGGGTTGTCCGTGGCAGCGACCGCAGCAGATGTTCTCCCGTGAAAACTATTGGTAAATGCTATGATTTTGGCCTTTCCCGTGTGGAACGAGGCCAGTTTCAGAGCGTTTTCATTGGCTTCCGCTCCTGAATTGCACATAAAAAGGTCGTAATCTTCGCATCCGGACATTTTGCCCAATTTTTGGGCCAAGGCTGTTTGCAGCGGATTTTGGACGGAATTGCTGTAAAACGCCATCTTATCCAATTGTTCCTTAATTCGCTTCACATAGTGCGGATGGGTATGGCCAATGGAAATTACGGCATGTCCACCATAAAAATCCAGATATTTTTCCCCTTTGTCGTCCCAGACCTCAATACCCTTGGCCTTTACTGGGGTAACATCGTAAAGTGGATATACGTCGAATAGTTTCATATTTTTTCTTTTATCCTTCCCACGAAGGTGGGAATCGTATCAAATCGTTCTCAATTGTCCTTCGATTCCGTTCGATGTGACAGTTCGACCTGACATTTTTATCCTTTTCTGATTTGGCTTATTTTTTCAAATGAGGAAACAATTCCCCTGATCAAAGATGAACTTAATCCTTGGTGTTCCATCTCGTTCAAACCCTCAATGGTACATCCTTTTGGTGTGGTCACCCGATCAATTTCCTCTTCGGGATGACTGCCAGATTCGATTAATAAACTTGCGGCACCATTACAAGTATGCATAGCCAGTTCTTGGGCTTCCTTGGCATCAAAACCTAATTGAATGGCTCCTTGTGTCGTTGCTCGTATCAATCGCATCCAAAACGCGATTCCACTAGCACAGATAACCGTTGCAGCTTGCATTTGCTCTTCTGGAATTTCCATGGTGTGGCCCATGCGGTTAAAAATGGCCTTGGCCAAATCCACACGTTTTTTGCCTGGTCCATTGCTACAGATGCACGTCATGGATTTACCCACCGAAATGGCTGTATTGGGCATACTTCGGATAATATATTTATCTGTACCGATGACTTCCTCAATTTTTGAAATGCTGAAACCCGTAATGGTACTGATCACCACATGCTTTTCGGTGAGCAGGTTTTTGGTTTCTTCCAAAATGGATGCAAAATGCCCCGGTTGCACGGCAAAAACAAGGATGTCCGAATTTTTGACGGCTTCTTGGTTATCAGAAGTAACGGTTACATTTCCATATTTTTCAAAATCCTGAATGGATTTGGTGTTCCGTTTGGTCAGGTACATGGTAGTGGCTCCATTACTATGCAAAATTCCTTTTGCAATGGCCAGTCCCAAGTTACCTGCTCCTATGATGGCTATTTTCATAATTATCTTTCTTTATCATTTCCGTGTAGGCGGAAATCTAATTTTATTTAAGCCCTTCGACTACGCTCAGGGCACCTATTTAAAATACTCCTGCTTTTAATAACAAACCTTCAGTTTCAGGGAAACCGAACATTAGGTTCATATTCTGTACTGCCTGCCCCGATGCGCCCTTTATTAAATTATCAATGGCAGATGTAATCAAAAGCAGATCATCATGCTTGTGCAAATGGATGTGGCACTGGTTGGTGTTCACTACTTGTTTTAGGTGCAATTCTTCGTCAGAAATATGGGTGAAAGCAGCATCTTTATAAAAATCGTTGTACAACCGCTGAGCTTCTTCCAAAGTGCCACTATACTTGGTGTAGGCTGTTGCTAAAATTCCTCTGGTAAAGTTCCCTCGGTTGGGGAGAAAAAATATTTCCCCTATCGAATTACCAAAAGAAGCTAGACTCTCACCGATTTCTCCCAAATGTTGGTGTGTGAAAGGTTTGTACCAAGAAACGTTGTTGTTTCTCCAGCTAAAATGCGAAGTAGCGGACAGTCCAACACCTGCTCCGGTGCTTCCTGTTACGGCATTGATATGAACATCATCGTTCAACAAACCTGCTTTTGCCAAAGGCAACAGCGCCAATTGAATCGCAGTGGCAAAGCAACCGGGATTGGCAATGGCCTCTGCGGATTGAATGGCAGACTTGTTCAATTCGGGAAGTCCATAAATAAATCGTTGACCATTAAAAATAGCATCGGCTTGTAATCTGAAATCATTGCTGAGATCTATGATTTTTGTTGTTTCTGAAAACTTGTTCTCGTTCAAAAACGAGGTTGAATTACCGTGTCCCAAACAAAGAAAAACAACATCCACTTCTGGATTTACCTCACCTGAAAACTTCAATTCCGTCTGTCCCAACAAATCTTGATGGGCGGAAGTGATGGGCTTTCCTGCTCGCGTGGTGCTGAACACAAAATCGATTTCTGTTTGGGGGTGATTTAGCAAAAGCCTGATTAATTCCCCGCCGGTGTACCCAGAACCTCCTATGATTCCTACCTTGATCATGAATCTTGGTTTACGTGGTTTGCGATTTTCCCTGAGTTGGACAAAATTTTGATAAAACCTTTGGCTTCATCGGCGGTCCAACCTTTGTTCATTTCCCCATAGCTTCCAAAGGAGGCATTCATTAAATCGTGTTTGGAAGCAATTCCGTTCAATTCAAATCGGTACGGATGCAAGGTCACGAATACTTCACCAGAAACGTGTTTTTGGGTATCGGTCAAAAAGGCCTCTATGTTTCGCATTACCTCGTCCAAATAGTTTCCTTCGTGCAACAACATACCATAAAAATTGCCCATTTGCTCTTTTTGGTATTGTTGCCATTTGCTCAAGGTGTGTTTTTCCAACAAATGGTGTGCTTTTATAATAATCAATGGGGCAGCAGCTTCAAAACCGACCCTTCCTTTAATTCCGATAATGGTATCACCCACATGGATATCCCTACCAATGGCATATTTGGAGGCAATGGCGGACAATTTTTCGATATTGGCCACAGGTGTGTCTTCTTTACCATCCAGCGCCACCAACTCACCTTTTTTAAAGGTCAATTTCAACTCTTTGGGCAATTCTTTCTCCAATTGGCTCGGGTAGGCACTCTCGGGCAAGGATAAATGCGAAGTCAAGGTTTCATCACCTCCAACGGAGGTTCCCCACAAGCCTCGGTTTACGGAATATTTGGCTTTTTCCCATGAGTAATCGATACCGTTCTGTTGCAGGTAGTTGATTTCTTCTTCCCTTGCCAATTTTTTATCCCTGATCGGTGTGATGATGTGGATTTCAGGCGCCAGGATTTGAAAGATCATATCAAATCTAACCTGGTCATTACCTGCTCCCGTACTTCCATGGGCGATGTATTTGGCACCAATTTTTTTGGCATGGTTTACTATTTCGATGGCCTGAACAATTCGTTCAGCACTCACGGAAAGTGGGTAAGTATTGTTTCTGAGTACGTTTCCGAAGATGAGGTATTTCACCACTTTGTCATAAAATGTGGAAACGGCATCGATGGAGGTGTATGAGGTAGCACCCAAAGCAAGGGCTTTTCCCTCAATCTCTTCGATTTCAGCTTTGCTAAAGCCTCCTGTGTTCACACTTACGGCATGCACTTCAAAACCCTCTTCCTGAGAGAGGTATTTGGCACAATACGAGGTATCCAATCCGCCACTATAGGCTATAACTAATTTTTCCATTTTTTGATTCTTTATATATTGTTGTCATATCGAGCGCAGTCGAGATGTATTTGTTTTCCCTACTGCTCGACCTGACAATTTATTTATCTTTCTTTTTAAGAAAAAGGCTTTCTTTTATGCTTTTGAGCCTTTTAAAAGCTTTTTTGTTGATTTTTTCGGGTTCTTGCTTTTGTGCTTTTGGATCGTGCAACATGCCGGTGCACAGGCACATCTTTCTATCGGTACGTGTGAGAATGTCAAAATTCTTACAGGTCTGACAGCCTTTCCAGAATTCGGGATCATCCGTAAGTTCGGAAAAGGTAACGGGTTTGTAGCCCAGCTCATAATTCATCTTCATTACGGCCAGTCCCGTGGTGATGCCAAAAATCTTGGCATCGGGAAATTTTTTTCGTGATAGATCAAAGACTGCTTTCTTGATTTTTTTGGCAAGTCCTTGGTTTCTATAATCTGGATGCACAATCAATCCGGAATTGGCCACAAAGTCTTTGTTTCCCCAGACTTCAATGTAGCAGAAACCAGCAAACTTATCCCCGTCCAAAGCAATAATGGCATTGCCATTTTGGAGTCGTTTTATGATGTACTCGGGTGTACGTCTGGCGATACCCGTACCTCGAACCTTGGCCGATTCGGTAATGGTATCACTGATAATCTGTGCGTATTTAAAATGTGATTCGTTAGCAACAATAATTTCCATTGCAAGCGATTGTTCTGTAAAAATTTAAAAAATGTATTTGGAGATTTTGCGGAAATGGACTCACCTATTTCCAATAGTTATGTTGCACCCTTACGGGCGACGACGACGGGGAGTAAACGGACTGATGGGAGCAGTGATGCTCAAAGTAGATAATATGTACAGTTGTCCTTTCATTCTGGGACTAATGTACAAATTAATTCGAATTGTACTAAAGTTGTGGTTACTTTTTGAAGAAATATAACTTTTTCGGTCTGCCACCTATCATTTCGTAAATAAAAAAGCCAATTACCAAGATGTATTCAACGGCCAACAACCACAAATTCTCCTTGTAGTCGGGATTGGAATAGGCATAATAACTCAAAATGATGGTACAGGACCACACCAAAGGGAACCTGTAATCGGTAAAGATGGCAAAGCCTAACAAGAACACCACGTACCACGGATGAACGGTGCTGGAAAGGAAATAGTAACAGGCCAGGGCAAACATCATGGAGGTAATGACACTTTCCAGTTTTTGGTTTTTTCTTAAGAAAGCAAACAACAACACAATTACAATGATGGCCTTTGTAAGCATGGAGCCGTAGGCATCGATAAGTTCCCAAGGTTTGGCTTTGTAATAGGCAACGGCAATCTTTTTTACCACATTGTACATGCTGGCGTTAAACTCAAAATTGGAGAACCATAAACCGACTGTTTCCGCATAATTATCGATAAAAACAGGAGTGTAAAAGGGAAGTAGCAAGGCGGCACACCCCAATATTACCAGTGTATAAAAAACGGCACTCTTTTTAAATCCATAATATTTTATGAAGAGGGGCAAAAAGAGGATAGGCATCAATTTTACCATTATGGAAATGGCGTATACGGGTGTGGCCCACAACCACTTGTTTTTTGAAATGAGGTATAAGGCCCACATAAAAAAGAAGAGCATTACGCCTTCAAAATGTAGGTTACCTGTTAGTTCTATAATGACCAATGGATTCAAAAAATACCAAAACGCCATGTGGTTGGCCTTGTTGAGGTTTTGCAATAGCTTCCTTCCAAAATAAAGTACTCCCAAGTCTGCTGCGATTACTGTCAAACGCATGGCAACCATGGAACCCATCACACTTCCTCCCCCTAAAATTGATGCGAGTGCAAACAAAAATTGATTAACTGGCGGATAGTTGCTGTAATGCCTTGCGTTAAGATTGCTCATGCCTTCATGGAGCTCATTCATAGTGGCAAAGATTACCGTACCCTGCTCCATAATTTGGTCGGGGGTGTACAAGTATGGATTGATACCGTTTTTGATGAGTTCGCCATCCCAAATAAAACGATAGAAGTCTTGGGAAAGATTGGGCTCGGCAATCAGGAACACCAACCGAAACAGAATTCCTATGACCAAGAGGAACTTAAAGTTCCATTTTTCGAATTGGATGAGTTTGTAACACAGAAAAAATAGTGCTCCAAAGAGCATGAACAACTTGACAAAGTCGGTACGCACCAAGTTGTAAGCGAAACTCCAGTAAAATAAAATACAGGTGACAGCAAATAATATCGGGTATCTGTGCAGTCGCCAATAAGATTGCATAGTGGTGGGTTATGCCTTGGAAGTTATGGATTTAAAGAATACAAAACCAAAACCTAGGAACAACATCAAGTGAAAAGGGAACAATCCGTAGTCGTTCAATGGTATGGCGCTGTACATTCCAAAAAGGAAATAAATCATCAGGGCAAATTCCAAAATCATGTTGGGCGACAATTTGTTGGTCAAATACTTATTGCCTTTCCAAGTATCCTTAATACTATTGATGTTGAATTTTGGGGTTCTTACAAATTCGCTGCGCTTGCCCAAATGTCCTTCCAAAACAGCTACGGTATTGTGCAATGAGAAGCCCAATGCCACGGAGAAGAAAGTAAAGAATAGTTTAATATAGTCCACAAAATTATCAAAACTACTGCCCTGAATACTCTTGTAGGTAAACCAGTAGCAGACAAACAAGATAATGGTGCTTAGGATGAAGAAGCTGGTTACTTCAAATACCCAACCTAAATGTCCGTAGGTATTTTTGATGTAGAGCATGGGAATGCTCAGCAAAGCCACGAGGAACACGCAAAGGAACATGGAGCTGTTCAACAAGTGCATTACCCCATGGAACTTGGTTTTGAAGGGTATGTTTTTGGCCGTAATGACGCTCCAAACCGTTTTTCTAAAATTTTCGGCCCCACCTTTGTTCCAGCGGAACTGTTGAGAGCGCGCTGCACTGATTACCACGGGAAGCTCGGCCGGCGTTTCCACGTCTTCCAAATACTTGAACTTCCAGTTTTTCAATTGGGCGCGGTAGCTCAAATCCAAATCTTCGGTAAGGGTATCACCTTCCCAGTTACCAGCATCAAAAATGCACTCTTTTCTCCAAATACCTGCGGTGCCGTTAAAGTTGATGAAGTGTCCTTTCGAATTTCTTCCTACTTGCTCTAGGGTAAAGTGGGCATCCAAAGCAAAGGCCTGGATACGGGTAAGGGTAGAGTAATCTCGATTGATGTGTCCCCAACGGGTCTGCACCACACCGATTTCTTCATCCTTAAAATATGGAACGGTTTTTTTAAGCCAATCGGCCTCGGGAAGAAAGTCTGCGTCAAAAATGGCAATAAAATCACCTTTGGCTATTTCCAGTCCTTCTTTAAGGGCTCCTGCTTTAAAACCTTGTCTGTTTTCCCGTCTTATGTGTTGAATGTCCAATCCCGCTTTTTGAAGCTCTTCGATCCTTCGGGCGGTCTCATTGACGGAATCATCGGTGGAGTCGTCCAATACCTGGATTTCCAATTTACTCTTGGGATATTCTATTTTGGCGATGTTGTCCAACAAACGTTCCATTACATATTCCTCGTTATAAATTGGAAGTTGAATGGTTACGAATGGAATTTCCTTGGGGTCGAGCAGGTTGAATTTTGGGGCTTCTTCGTTTCGCTTTTTATAGCCGAGATAATTGACCAAAAGATTTAATTGAGCAAGACTATAGAAGAAAATCAAAAGTAAGGCGAAACTATAAATAGCAATGATGATGTAAGCGATAGCGAGTCCCATTATTTTAAACTGTATTTAAAGATCCAACCCAATATTTTTATGCCCGCAAATATAGTACCTTTTACCGTACCTGATACTTTTGATACACCAATTCTTCGTTTGTAACGCACTGGTACTTCGATATATGACATTTTTTTTCGTAAAATTTTCAATTGCATTTCCACTGTCCAGCCATAAGTGGTGTCCTGCATTTTTAATTCTTTGAGCTTTTCATATTTTATCGCCCTAAAAGGTCCTAAATCCGTAAATTTTGACCTGAAAAACAATCGCATTAAGAATGTGGCCAATTGGTTCCCAAAAACCTGCTGTGGGGTCATGGAACCAGGTTCACGAAGTGATTTTTTTCGCGCTCCGACCACAAAATCAATGTCATTTTCCAAAATTGGGGCGACAATCTTATCCAATTCCTCTGGATAATCTGAATAGTCTCCGTCGATAAATACGATAATGTGGGGTGTTTTGGATCGCTCGGATATATAATTTAATCCTTTTAAACAGGCAAACCCATAGCCCTTGCGGTTTTCAGTGATTACGGTTGCTCCCGCTTTTTTAGCATTTGCCACGGTATCGTCCTGGGAACCATTGTCCACAACCACAATTTCAGATACGTGATCGGGGATTTCTGAAACTACTAAACCAATGGAATCTCCTTCATTGATTGCTGGGATAATGACTTTGATATCCGCCATTGGCTGGGAATAAATTTTAGTTAGTATTTAAGTGGCAAAACTAAAATTTTCATTGGATTCTCCTTTGAATTGTTTAAAAAGACTACAAAAAGGAAATTGTTTTGTAACTAGTAAAAAGTTAAAACCTTGTCCTTGTCGGTAGTCAGGTTTAATTGTAGTTACTTTAGTTTCCATCAAATTTTATGGGTCGTCCCCTCTCCAGTCTCCCCAAGGGGAGAAGTTTCCCTCCTTTGGAGAGCCTGTCCCTGACCTGTTTCGGGAGATTAAGGGAGGACCTGATACCGGATGACAAAGAATTTCATTCTTCTCTTTAAAACTATGGATTTCAAATTCATAGTGGTTTACTTTTTGTTTACAAGGGTCATTAAATCCACATCATTGCCCAATAGCACTTGATTGCTGTCAATTCTTCCTTCCAAAGGACCATTTTCCAATTTAAGGACGCCCCGCGGGCAGACTGCGGAACAGATACCACAACCTACACAACTCGACCGGACTATGTTTTCACCTTTTTGCGCATAAGCACGTACATCGATGCCCATTTCGCAATACGTGGAACAGTTGCCGCAAGAGATGCATTGTCCTCCGTTTGTGGTAATCCTGAATCGGGAGAACAATTTTTGCTGAAAACCTAGAATGGCGGCCATTGGACAACCAAACCTACACCAAACCCTGCTGCCAAAAATGGGGTAAAAGCCTGTTCCTATCACCCCGGAGAAAATACTGCCAATCAAAAAGGAGTACGATTTGCGAAGCGTTCCAGATTTGAAAAGGAAAACCTCCCCCTCACCACTAAAAAAGTGGAATCCGATCAATGCCATTATAATCACAAAATATCCGATGGCTCCGTATTGTGCATCTTTTTGAAGCTGGTCTCGTTTAAAAATCATAACCCAAGCAAAGACTAAGGTCAGCAAAACCCCTACGCCGATCAAAAAAGAGCTTTTCGTCAGCCAATAGTTGCTGGTGTCGGTTCCCAAATAGGAATAAATCACGGCGGTGGTCATCAAGGTTACAAAAACAACTACACTGTGCACCACCCAGCGTTCCACTTTCCAAGCAAATGTAGATTTGTCACTCAATTGCCTAAAAGAATCCCCAGCGGTTTCGGCCAATCCGCCACAGCCGCAGACCCAAGAACAATACCATCTTTTACCGTATTTATAAGTGAGAATTGGAGTGATAACGAAGATGGATAGGATGGCAAAAATCAACAAGGCAAAACCTATTTCACCAGAACTTAAAAACATTTTGATGCGGTACCCTTCAAAATTATAATAGTTGAGGGGCCAAATATTTTTCAAGTCAAAATAAGGGAGGCTTCCACCGTTCAAAACTTCATGTCCATTTAAACGGGCCATCAATTCTGGGATAATGAACGCGAAGGCAGTTTGAAAAAACATTACACTCCAAGTGCGCAGTCTCTCGTATCGGTTGTGACGGTATTTCCAAAGGAACTTTATGCCAAAAGCTAAAATGGCAACTGTGTAGAGGGTTCCGTAAACAAACCATTGACTGGCAGGATTACCGCTCAAAAATTTGCTAAGGGGGTCAAAAAGGGCAATGACTCCTTTGTTGTCTCCATCACTTACCAAACCCAGATATTCGGGATAAAAATAGAGCACAATGTAAAAACCTGTCAAGGCCAAACCAGAAACCCAACCCCATAAACCTCGACTGGAAATGGATTTGAACCAAACGCCATCGTTTTTAATTCCTGGGAGCTTGTTGGAGTAGGCGTCCCACGAAAACCAAATGGTTCCTAGTGCAATGGCTGAAAGCGATAGTGTTAACCACAAACTTTTGTTCGGAAAGTTTAGGTTGAAAACGGCCAATAACAGAATGCCCAATCCTGACAATCCCAAAAGGGTAGCGATTTTTTGGTTGATGCTCAAGCTTTTTGGTGGTTCCCCGGTCAGGGCCATACTTGGACTATGTGATTGATTGTTCATAGTTTGTTGTTCCTTTGTGTTGATAAACTTTTTATTAAAACGTAAACCAATCAACCCAATTGGAAGATGCGTTTTAGGTTTTTCTTTTTCAGTTTGATGGATTTTCCAAAATCGGTATTGTACTTCGACACAATTTGAGATTCAAAATTTTTATAAAATTCCGGATCAAAATTAGCATCTTCGAGATGCTGCATTACGTAATCGACATTTCTTTTTTCGTTGAGCCAACGGTCAAACACTTCGTGCCGTAAACGGATACCAAAGGTGTTGATGCCCAAAAGTGTTTCGGAATCTCTATCAAAAGCTATGGTGATACAGATTTTTTCGTTGGGATGTCTCCAGTGAAAATGCACTTCCGATTCTTTTTTCTTTTTTTCAGGAAATACCCAACCGTAGGTTTGGTATTCGATATCCAGAAACTTGGCCGAGTTGAACCAGTGTCCGGGATTGTACTCCATTCGGTTCCCGCAAATGGTCTGGGCAAGGACTTCTCCCATCATCCGTCCTGTGTACCAAACGGCTTCAACGGTTCGGCGGTTGCCAATGGCTTCGTGCTGTTCGGCACAATCTCCAATGGCATACACATCTTTTACGTTGGTTTCCAGATAACGATTTACTTTAACACCACGGTCGAGTTCAATGCCGGAATCGTGTAAAAAATCAATGTTAGGGGTAACTCCTGCGGTCAATCCAACTAGATTGCACTCGATTTCTTCCTTCGTTTCTTCAATCACAACAGATTTTACCCTCCCGTTTTCATCTGCAACAATTTCTTTGAGAGAGGCACCCAAACGCAGGTCGATATGATGTTCCCGAATATGCTCGTTGATCATTTCAGATTCACCTTGGGGAAGCACTCCGTTCCAAAAACTGGTTTCGCGTACCAAAAAAGTAACTGGAATATCACGTGTTCGAAGCATTTCGGCCAATTCAATGCCAATTAGGCCCCCTCCGACAATTACAGCGCGTTTACATACTTTATTGTTGGGGGCGTTTACTTCCAAAAGCTCCAAGTCTTGTTTGGAGTAAAGACCTTGGACCCCGTCCAACTCTTGACCGGGCCATCCAAATTTGTTGGGTTTGGAGCCTGTAGCAATGATTAGTTTATCGTAGTTGAGGTCTGGTGAACCATCAATCTGCAACTTTTTTTCTTGGGTATTGATCTCGGTGACGTATCCCTTCACCAAATCAACCCTGTTCTTCTTCCAAAAGTGGTTTTCGTAGGGTTGGGTATGTTCAAACTTCATGTGGCCCATGTACACATACATTAAGGCGGTCCTTGAAAAAAAATACTCGGATTCGGCGGAAACAATAGTGATTTTTTTGTCGGATAGTTTTCGGATGTGCCTTGCGGCGGTAACACCGGCTATTCCATTTCCAATAATAACAATGTGTTCCATGGGTTGGGTTTGATTGTATTTATGTGTCGAGTCTTACGGGAATAACTTAACAGTGAAATGAAATTTAATAAGAATTTGGCAGCTAAATGATGTTTTAAAATTATTATTTTAGAGGGTTTCACAATTCTTATGAAGAAGGTAGTTCTATTATGGGTCTTTATTTTTGCTTCTTGCAGTAGTGGCAAATTAGCCAAAGTCAACGGTGTCAGTTTTGTGTCGTCCCGGGAAGAAGTGGCGCAACACCACATAGATCCTGTCCTTAATGTCCAAGCTAATTATGCGGCCATTATGCCTTTTGGCTTTATTCGTGATTTAGATTCGCCCGAATTGGTTTTTGACTCGGACCACCAATGGTATGGGGAGCGGAGGGAAGGAGCCAAACAGTATATTGAAAAAATGCATCAAAACGGGATAAACGTGATGGTAAAGCCTCAAATCTGGATCCACAGGGGTGAATTTACAGGTAATATGAAGATGCCTACGGAGGAGGACTGGAAGAAACTCGAAGCATCATACGAAAAATTTATCTTGCTATATGCTGCATTGGCCGAAGAAACACAGAGTGATATTTTTTGCATAGGAACGGAGTTGAAAACCTTCATAAACGAGCGACCTGAGTTTTGGAAGAGCCTTATCCAAAAAGTAAAAAGGGTGTACCACGGTGAGCTTACCTATGCCGCCAACTGGGACGAGTATGCGAAAACTCCGTTTTGGTCGCAGTTGGATTATATTGGGGTCAACGCCTACTTTCCATTGTGCCAAAAGGAAAACCCTACCATTGAAACATTGACCGAGGGCTGGCAACCGTGGAAAGCCAAAATGCGGGAACTGGCTGCACAAGAGGATAAACCAATACTTTTTACGGAATTTGGGTACCGAAGCATGGACTTTACCGGCAAAAAACCTTGGTTGGTGGACCGAAACCAAATGGATGTAAACCTTAAGGCTCAAGCAGATGCTACACAGGTTATCTTTGATGAATTTTGGAACGAGGATTGGTTTGCCGGCGGCTTTGTTTGGAAGTGGTTTATGCAGCACGATCAGGTAGGGGGACACGAGGATAACCGGTTTACTCCCCAAAACAAACCTGCCGAATCTGTAATCAGAAGACAGTTTGCAAATGTAAAAGAATCCAGCCTTCAGGATCAATAAATTAATTTGTCCGAAATTTTGGGCTATTTCGTAACCGAGCTACGTGTTTTTTTGCCATATTTGCAATACATCCCACCCAAATACATACAGTAATGAAATCACGATTATCCCTTCTTTTTTGGGTTTGGGCCTGTACATTCATTTTTGGACAGGAAAGTACATACTACAAGGTGGTTGCAGAACAAGGAGACGGTATTTTTTCCCTGCTTCGCAAACAGGGATTGGACCCAGCCAAACACTACGGAGAATTTCTGGAACTCAATTCGGACAAGATAAAAAAAGGAAGCGCGCTAAAACTGGGTGAGGAATACAAAATTCCCTATGCCGATGATTCTTTTAAGAAGACCGGAGTAATGGTCGAAGCCATGGCAGATGCGGAAGAACCGATTTTTGATAAGGAACTTGCCCAAATGTCCCTTAAAAGTGATAAACTCAAAGATGCCGTTTATTATTTAATCACTGAAAACAGTACGGATAAGGACAAAAGTTTCGCAAAGGATGTTAGCCAACGCTTGGCGGCAGAGTTAATGGTGCATGGAGCAAAGGTCTACATAATGGGGGAAGATGCTTCCTGCAATGTGTTGAAAGATAATGTATCCGATGATAACCCAATGGGTAACTATATCAAAGTAATCAATAAGCGTTACTTGCAGAACACAGGTAAATATCAACGCGTGCTTATTATTCGTTCCAAAAATATTACGGAAAGTAGCAACATGAGCGTTGCCGTTTATCATTACAACAAAAGCACCCAAGGGCAACGTTTTGCACAAAACCTTCAAAATGTGTTTAAGGAAAAAAGTATTTCCAGTAGATCTTCCAATGAAGCCAGCCTGATTTTCAAAGATTTGAATAGTTTGTATTTGGCAAGAAACATGCTGCCGGCCATTAGTTTACTTACTATTGAAAGTGGATCCAATACATCGGCCAGCAAGATTTCCCTCAAACCCAACAAAAAAGAATTTGCAAACTTAATCAGTGATGGCATTATGAATGATTACGTTGATTTAGAATTTGAGAATTAACATGAAACCTTTTCAGTTTACTTTTTTACTTATCCTTTTGCTTCAAGGAGCAATATGGGCCCAAGAGGAATCCCCAAAAGTTGTTGCGCAAGAAGGAGATGGCATCTATTCACTTTTGCGGAGACATGGCGTGAGCCCAACAAAGCATTACAACAAGTTTGTGACGTTGAACGCAGAAGATTTGGGGGAGGATGAATCGTTGTTTATGGGACGTTCCTATGTATTGCCGGATACTTTGGCAACGAAGAAGGTGGAGGAGCTTGATCACGGAATTACTTACCCCATTTTTGGAGATGATTTTAAAAAAGTTGATGCCGTAAGCAAACGCTTGGACAATACAGTCTATTATTTAATTTCAGGACACGGAGGGCCAGACCCGGGCGCTGTGGAAAAGTACCGTGGTAAATTAATTTCCGAAGATGAATACGCATACGATGTAACACTTAGATTGGCCCGAGAATTATTGTCACACGGCGCAGAAGTGCACATTATTGTGCAGGATGAAAATGATGGTATCAGGGATGAAAGGCTTCTTGGGCTGGATACGGACGAAACAGTGCTATCCAATAGCATTCCCCTAGATCAACTAGAACGTTTAAAACAGCGTAGCGAGGCGGTCAATAGGCTGTACCTGAAGAATTCGGGGAAATATCAACGCTTATTGGTTACCCATGTGGATAGTCGAGGCGAGGGTACCAATATTGATGTGTTCTTTTACCATCACGAAAAAAGCAAAAACGGTAAAAAACTGGCTGAGAGTATCCACCAGACCTTTTTGGGAAAGTACAAAAAATTTCAGCCCAATCGATTGTACAATGGCACTTTTATGGAACGTAGTAGTTTATACGTTGTGAAAAATACGCTTCCGGCCATGGCTTACATCGAGATAGGGAACATTAGGAGCAAAAAGGACCAGCGTAGGATTCTAAACCCAGATAACAGGCAGGCTTTGGCCAATTGGATTTCCGAAGGAATTCTATTGGATTATGAATCTTCCAAGACAGAAATTTCAAAATAACCCTTAACAACACCCGCCCCCATTATAATGCCAAGTACTTTCACTAACATGGATTTCATCTGAAGCATTGGCCAAGGCCCCTGCGGTTTTATCGCATACCGCCAAAGGTTGGTTTTGGAGCAGCACATGGCCCTTTCCGTCATCAAAATATTCCTTATCACCGTAGTAGATGGCCGTTTTTCCCGTGAACATACATGGGCCATCTTCTGGCATGGGGTCTTTAATGGCGGCTATCTCAATGGATTCAATATGGATGAGCTCGTCCGTTGGGTAGTGGTTGGGCGATAATACCCTGTACGACCTTCTGCCCCTGATTTCTATAGTGCCAAACCCGGCATCGGTCAAAACCTTTACGTAATCTTTTAATGGAATGCTTCCGCTGAGGCATTGCGCCCTTAATCTATCATCGTTTCGGAGTTCCTCGCTCATGCGTTGCTCGCAAATGGGGTCGCTCATCACCAATCTTCCGTGTGGCTTTAATACGCGGTACATTTCGGAAACCGCTTTTTTCAAGTCTTCTATCTTAAAAATATTGAAGAGGCAGTTTTGTGCGGCCACGTCAATACTTTCATCTTCCACAGGTAGGTTTAAGGCATTCCCTTTTACCAAGTTTACATACTCACTGTTGAACCAATCGTTCTCGGCTCCAGCAATTTTAAAGTTTTTTCTAGAAGCTTCCAGCATTTCATCCACGGAATCCACTCCGGTAACCCCGCCTTTTTGTCTGGAAAAATAGGAGAATTGGAGCAGTTCCATTCCACCACCTACACCTACGTAAAGAATTTTGGGATTGTTTACCAAGTCCTGGGCAGATACCGTGCTGCCACAACCATAGTTCATTTCTTGCATGATTTTGGGTATGGAAAGCCCTGGAAATTGCCATATTGGGTTTGTGGTGCAGCATAGCCCTACATCTGGAGTTAGGGCTGCTTCTTTATACAGGTCTTGGGTCGCTTCTAAATAGCTCATAGTTCTTTGATTAATTCTTTAAACAGCTTGATCATTTTTGGCTCCGTTTGTCCGGCAATTTCCAAAATCTCCTGAACATCAACCGGTTTCAGGTTATCTGGATCACATTCATCTGTTAAAACGGAAACCGCTACAATAGGTAGTCGTAAATGATTGGCCACAATTACTTCGGGAACGGTGCTCATACCTACGGCATCGGCTCCCATAATTTTGAGCATGCGGTATTCAGCCTTGGTTTCCAGTTGCGGGCCTACTACCGAAGCGTACACCCCTTTTTGCAGGGAAATATTTTCCCGGGATGCTATGGCTTCAATTTTTTTGCGCATTTCCACATCGTAGGGTTCGCTCATATCCACAAATCGGTTGCCAAATTCAGATACATTTTTGAACGCCAAGGGAGAACCTCCTTGCAGATTGATATGGTCTTCGATCAACATAATATCCCCTTTTTTAAAGTCGAGGTTGATGGCTCCCGCGGCATTGGACACAAAGAGATTTTTTATGCCTAACTGATGCATCACCCTAATGGGATAGGTGATATCCAAGAAATCGTAGCCTTCGTATAAATGGAAGCGCCCCTGCATTACCACTGCTTTTTTGCCCTCTATGGTTCCGTAGATCAGTTTGCCTGTGTGGAACTCAACAGTTGCCAAAGGAAAATAGGGTATGTGGTTGTAATGGGCTTCGATGGGATCTTCAATGCTATCTATGAGCTGTCCTAGACCGGTTCCCAGTACAATGCCTATTTCCGGGGTCTCGAACCCTCGTTTTTTTAAGTATTCAACCGATTCGTCAACTTGTTTTAGTGTCATTCGCTTATATGTTTTAAAAATGGCTCAAAGGCCTCAATATCTTTAATGTCTTCGTAGTGATCAACGTCATTTTTTTCGTCCAAAAGGGCGATTTTTTCTGATTTTAAATCCGATAGGGTATCGGAAAGAACGGTATCTGTGCCCCAAGCTTTGTTTTGGAACAGTTCAACCTTTAAATATTTCATTCCCAAAAGATAATATCCGCCATCTTCGGCAGGCCCCACAACATAGTTGTGACCTTTAAATTTTGAGAAAGCCTCTTCCAAACCGGACTGGTTTAGGTGGAACATGTCGCTTCCAATAACAATGATGTTTTCAAAACCGGCACGGAACCCTTCCCTAAAGGCGTTCATCATGCGTTCACCCAAATCTTTTCCTTTCTGAAGCTTTTTTTGGTACAGCTTGTTGTCCCAAATGTCATCTTCCCAAATACTTTCGGAATAATACACCCATTTTTCAACTTTCAAATCCTTGGTAAACGATACGGTTTTGTCCAACAAAAACTTGTAAATATCCAAAGCCACTTTGTCGCCTACCTTGGTCGCCAAGCGGGTCTTACATTTACCAAGTTCGGGGTTTCGGGTCAGGATTAAAAGTAGGTTTTTGCTCAACTTATTTAGATTTAGTTGGGGTTTGCAAAACGCTGTTTAAAGATAGGTAGATTTTTGGTTTCATTCCTTTCATGAAAAGGGGAATTATTTTTTTGAATATAACGGTGATTGTCCTTCAAAATGGTATATGAAGCATGTAAAGCGGGAGATATAATTTGTTTATCTTGAAAAAGAATTTTAACCCAAGGTGATGTTAAGACTAATTATTAGCTGTATAGTGGTGGTTGCACTTGTCTCTTGCAAGGAAAAAAGGGAAGAAGTGGCAAATCAAACGGAAAAAGAATCATGGTACAAGGAGGAATATCGTCCGCAATTCCACTTTTCACCAAAGGAAAAATGGATGAACGACCCCAATGGTTTGGTCTTTAACCAAGGGGTTTACCATCTTTTTTACCAATATTACCCAGAGGATATTGTTTGGGGGCCCATGCATTGGGGACACGCGGTAAGTGAGGACTTGGTACATTGGAAGCACAAGCCCATTGCGCTTTACCCGGATGAACACGGCTATATTTTTTCTGGAAGTGCAGTTGTGGACAAGAAAAACACATCGGGTTTTGGAGAAAATGGGGAAGCTCCTTTGGTAGCCATATTTACATACCATTCCAAGGAAGGAGAAGAGGCTGGTAGAATGGATTTTCAAACACAGGGTATTGCTTATAGTTTGGACAATGGGGATACTTGGAATAAATATGAAGGCAATCCTATAATACCAAATGATGGCATTAAAGATTTTAGGGACCCCAAAGTATTTTGGCACGAGCCGTCACAAAGTTGGATTTTGACCTTGGTTGCCGGTGATCATGCCAAATTTTATACATCTAAAAACTTAAAGGATTGGGACTATTTGAGCGATTTTGGTAAATCGCAGGGGGCTCATGGCGGGGTATGGGAATGTCCTGATCTTTTTCCATTGCAAGTAGATGGTTCCGAGAAAGAAAAGTGGGTGCTGATCATAAGTATAAACCCCGGAGCGCCCAATGGCGGTAGTGGAACCCAATATTTTGTTGGGGATTTTGATGGTAAGGTCTTTACTTCCGATCAAAAAGAGCCTAAATGGTTGGACCATGGCACGGATAATTATGCAGGGGTAACTTATAACAATGTTCCAGAAAACAGTCGATTTTTTATTGGTTGGATGAGCAACTGGAACTATGCCCAGGACACACCGACCAAAAAATGGCGAAGCGCAATGACGGTACCCCGAAAATTGTCGTTGCACAAAGTTGCGGATGATTACTTTTTGGCCAATTACCCAATTGACAAAATAAGTGATTTGACGAATTCAACACTGGTCAATGAGGTTGGGGTAGCGGCCAATACATCGGATACCTTGCAGGTAGAAGGGCTCAATCAATCAGAGATTCGGTTTAGGACGGCCGCTAAAAAGTTCAAGCTATTATTTAAAAACGAATTGGATGAGGTACTTGTATTGAGCATGGATTCTGAGAACCGGATTTTTTCGGTAGATAGGGCCTTATCGGGTAAGGTTGATTTTCAGGAAGACTTTGGAGCCAAAAAGCATGTAGCACCTTTAAACGGTATAGCGGGAGATGTAAAAGAGTTCAAAATATTAATGGATTGGTCGTCCATGGAATTGTTTGTGGACAAGGGGATGCTTGCCATGACTGAACAAATATTTCCAACAAGCCCTTACAATACCTTAATTATTGTAAATGAGGATAAACAGGCTCCCATTGCAATTGAATCCATAAAGAAGATGGAATCGATTTGGTAAGGATAAACGATATTGGTTCATTTACAAGGAAATAGTATATGTCCAGCTCTAGTTATTGTAAGGGATGTGAGCAACTTAAAAGAACGAGTAAAACTGGAATTTGGCACTTCTTTCAAGAATGGAATAGAAAAAAAGGGGCGCCTGAATAGGAGCCCCACGAAGACACATTACTAACTATACTGGGTATTTTGATTGATGTGCTAGTGTTTATATAGCTAACTAATGTAAAGGTAGATACTGCTTAAAAGAGAGTAGACGGATAGTGCAATTACAGCGTACCAAAAAAGGTATCCTAGCTTTGCTTCTATAGTGTTCATTTTTTCTGAGTGTTTATTTAGTTGAGTTAAAACTACACTCCTAAATTATCTAAAACACAACCAACTGCAACCCATATTTTTATTGGTTGCAGTAATTAAGACATAATTGGTCGCAAAACTTATGTAAATGGAAAAAGTGTTCCTTGTGGGACAGGAATGAGCTAGCGAATAAGGTTTTATTTTCTGAAATTCAGTTGTTTATGACTTTGTGGAAAGTGGGAGGGCAAAAGTTTTGGGAAGGATATTCGTTTTTGGAAGTACAAATATCCTTCCACAAAAGGATTATAATTATAGTAATTAAACTAAAGGAGAACCTTTAAGTCTTTTTTCTATTTTACGCTTCTTAGCTGTAATGTTCTTCATGGTTTCCATTAATTTGGAATCCTTGGTTTTTTTGTAGATCTCGTTAATGGAAAGAATTAAGCTCTTTGCTTCCCTTGAGGCCTTAACCCTATCGCTGGTGGACATGTGGCTCATGGGCCTTTTTTCAAACTCTTCCGCCTTTTCTAGTAACTCGTGGGTCATTTTTTGTTTTTAAAATTATTCGTAATCGGCTAAATATAAGAGTTAGTTTGATATTTTTTGCCTATGGAACCATTTGATTTTCATATTTATGAAAAGATTAAGAAGTTGAATCCAATAAGTCCTATTGAAATCTAAAAAAATAACGGTATTGGGTTAATCTCACTTCTATCCATTTGATAATCTGTCCATCCTCTAATTGTAAGTTAAATTTGGGACAAGGTGTTTTGTGCTATTTTCAATGTTAAATTAATGTAACTTAAACGTAAAGTACGTATTATTTGAGCTATTTTTGTATGAAAACGAGGCTTGAAGATTATCTGGAAAAAAGTATCGGGCAAAAGTAAATTGAACCATCTGCATATTGTTAATTTGGAATATGCTGTACGGCTACAAGTTGTAAGAATCCTTATCAATGAGGCAGAACACCTTATGGATTATCTTTCCTTGGTCGTAATTGAGGTCAACTCATCCAGTGGGCATGTTTCCGTACACGAAGAAACTCCAGAGCCTCTTTTTTCCAAAATTGCCAATAACTTTGTGCAGCCCGAAACCCAAAAAGCTTCTAGAGTATCGCCATCCTTGGAGGCAACAATAAATCTTTAAGATCATTTGAGTCAATCTAAAAATGGATTGAGTAAATTGGATTGTAGCTATGTAGGTATATTTGATTCTATAAGTTACCCAATATGGCAATCATAGGAAATATTATAAAGGGCGTTATCGAAGCACGAGATGCTCTCAGCAAGGCAACAAGCCCAGTCGAGGAGCAGAAAAAAGTCCTTATAGAATTATTGGACCAGGCGAAGGATACGCAGTTTGGTAAGCAATATGATTTTGCTACCATATTAAAATCCGATGACCCCCAAAAGACTTTTGCAGAAGCTGTACCCTATCATGATTATAACAAGATCACCGATGAATGGTGGAACAAGACCATTGAGGGCAAACCTGACATTACCTGGCCGGGGAGTCCTGATTTTTTTGCACTATCATCCGGTACTACGGGAAAAAACCCAAAAAGAATACCGGTTACCAAAGATATGTTGGATTCCATTACCCGCGCAGGCAGGCACCAGGTGTTTGCCATGAGCAATTTTGATATGCCCGCAGATTTTTTTGAGAAGGAAATTATGATGTTGGGGAGTTCCACCAATCTACAGGAGCGCGGCGGTAAAAAGGAGGGTGAAATTAGCGGAATAAGTGCCAGTAACATTCCATTTTGGTTTAAAAAATACTATAAACCTGGAGATGAAATCGCCAAAATAGACGATTGGGACGAGCGTGTCCTTTCCATAGCAAAAAATGCCAAAAATTGGGATATTGGAGCACTTAGTGGAATCCCTTCATGGATGGAGCTAATGCTCAAAAAGGTTATAGATTATCATAATGTGGACAATATTCACGAGATATGGCCCAATTTGCAGGCCTACACCTCCGGAGGGGTTGCCTTTGATCCCTACGAGAAAAGTTTTAATGCCTTGTTGGACCATCCCATACAAATTATTGATACCTATTTGGCTTCCGAAGGATTCTTTGCCTGCCAAAATCGACCAGGGACATCGGCGATGAAACTCATAACAGATAATGGTATCTATTTTGAGTTTGTGCCCTTTGAACCGGAATATGTGAATCAGGATGGTTCGTTGACCGATAATGCTCCGTCCATAACCTTAGAGGATGTTGAAAAGGATAAAGACTATGTTCTGATTATATCCACCGTATCTGGAGCGTGGCGTTATATTATTGGAGATACCATCGCTTTTACCGATGTGAAACGTGCTGAAATAAAAATTACGGGGCGTACCAAGTTTTTTTTGAACACCGTAGGCTCTCAACTTTCCTTGAACAAACTGAACGATGCCGTTAAACATTTGGAAAAGGAACTGAACATAAAAGTTCCCGAATACACACTTTGTGCCAAACGTTTTGATGATGGCTTCTACCACTCCTGGTATTTGGGGTCCGATAAAAGTTTGGATGAAGAAAAAACAGCAACTGTTCTGGATAACTACCTAAAAGAGGCCAATAAAAACTATAAAGTGGCCCGAAGCAAGGCTTTGGAAGGTGTAAAAGTGAATTTTGTGCCCCAACAAATATTTACCGATTGGAACGGGGCCAACAAGAAAAAGGGCGGTCAGGTAAAAATGGAACGGGTAATGGGCGAGGATCGCTTTAAGGAATGGGAGGATTTTATATCCAAACAATCATAAGAGGTTGTTTTTAATGGAGTCTTGCTCCTTTACCATTTCCATAATTTCATCAGGAGAGAGGTAATATTGCTTTATCCTTGTTTTGTAGGTTTCATCAATTTGGGAATGGTTGAGAATAAACCGTTTGGTCTTCAAAATATATTCGGACATACCCCGAGATACCGCAAACGAATCCGCAGCACGTTCCGCTTTTTTTACAAATTCCTTCAAGAGCACATAGCGAATTCCAAAACCAATAAGGTTAAGGTTGCCCCGCTCTTGGTAGTCCATAACATGGCCGAGTTCGTGGCCTATCCATCCAATTAAAACATCTTTGGGAACATCTGCCGTTTTAAATTCTTCCCCGGATATTTTAAACTTTTCACTGATCAAAATTACATAGCTGCGCTTGTTTTTGGATTTAAGAAGGCCGCTCCATGTGGGTTGGGCTTGCATCACCGATTTTTTAATGTTTTTTTTAAACTTGAACTCAATGGGAATGCCCTTAAGTTCTGGAAAATACTGCAAGGCAATTTTAACCTCTTGTTTTATTCTGTCCGGAATTGTGTTTTTGGGTTCTTTCAAAATAACGATAACTAAAAATACGGCTATGAGTAGTAGAAAAAGTAGCTTTAGTTTTCTTTTCAAGATTAAAGGGTTAAAAAAAACAGGTCTAAAAAGTATTGACACGGCGTTCTGAACCTGCCTTCCGATAGGCGGGTTTATTTCAGAATCCCACTATATTGATAAACAAATCATTATAAGGGCCCGAAACAAGTTTAGGTTGACAAAAATCGACTTTATAGACCTATTTTCGATTTGATTTTACTTTATTTAGAACTGATATCGGAGTCCAAGTGCAATATCCAAGTCGAGATCATCGGAATAATTGTCGTTAAAACCTAGTTCCGGTCTCATGTCCAGCGAAATGAGCAATGGAATATCAAAATCGTATTCAATACCAATATCACCGGCGACAAGGGCAAAAACGCCATCGTTCTCACCTGCATCAAAAGACCCTACACCTCCACCGGCACCAACATACCAATGAAATCCTCCGTCTATGGGCATTACCCATTGGTAAAGACCTGCCAATTTAAATGCATCAACATTGTTTGAATCCCTCCAACCCAGATCAAACTCCAATCTGTTGTTTTCCTTGAGATAGCGTTGATAGGAGATTTCCCCTCCAAATCCGTCGTTATCGCCCACTCTTATACCCAATGCGTTTTTTGATATGCTCTGGGCACTTACGGTTGTTGCTCCAATTAAAAATAGTATTGAAAATAGATTCTTCACGATTGTTTTCTTTTGAAGCAAAGATAGTTTTGTACTGGGGTTGACTTATCTCTATTGAATTAATGATTGATGCAAATAAGAATTGAGATGGGCTTATAACAGCGGTTTGAAGAATTTGAACAATCCTTCCAAAAATCTGAACCAAATGGTCCTGCTCTGAAAGCGCTCCAAAGTAACGGGTTCCGACTTTTCACATATTTTTTGAAACTTCTCGGTCATTTCGGTGTTAATTTCCTTGTTGTAAATAAGGATATTGGTCTCGTAGTTAAGTTCAAAGCTTCGGATATCAAAATTTCCAGAGCCGATGGACACCAAATCATCGTCGACAATCATTATTTTGCTATGCGAGAAATCTTCTCGAAGGTATATTTTAACACCAACCTGAAGCAATTCTTCAAAATGGGAGAACATGGCAAACTTAGCTGCTTTGGAGTCGGATTTTTTGGGCACCAAAAGGGAGATATTTACACCCTCCATTGCGGTAATTTTTAAACTTTGTAAAAAAGCCTCCCCAGGCACAAAATAGGGATTTGCTATGCAAATGGAATTTTTTGCCTGGTTCATCATGCCAATATATTGTTGCATAATGGTCGGATGCTTGGAATCTGGCCCCCCTGCCACCACTTGTGCACGAACATCGCCCGCCGTTTGTTGCTCGGATAGGTAGTCTGCGATATGGAAATCCTCTTTGTTGCTTGCAAAAAAGTAATCCTTCAGGAAAATCAGATGTATATCGTTTACAATGGGCCCTTCGAGTTTTAAGTGGGTATCTTTCCATTTGCCCAATTCGTTTTCTCGTTTAATGTATTTATCGGAAACATTGACACCACCTGTAAAAGCCACTTTGTTATCTATGATCACAATTTTTCGATGGTTCCTAAAATTGAGCGAGAACAGTAGGTTTTTAAGTCGAATCGGCATTATGGGATAAATCTTTACCCCAACATCCTGAAACTTTTTCCTGGGGCGCCCCCTTAATTGGTAGCTGCCCAAGGAATCGTAAATAATTCTAACTTCTACACCTTCTTTGATTTTTCTTTCAAAAAGTTCCAACATTTTATCCAAAAGGGTACCTCTTTCCAAAATATAGTACTGTACATGGATAAAGTTTTTGGCTTCTTCCATGGCTTTGAAAAGCACATTGAAGGTTTCCTCGCCATCTTGAAGAGGTATTATTTTGTTCCCTGTTTTTGCAGTGGTGTTGGAGTTGGCTTTTATTAATCGGTTGAGTCTTTCTTTTCGAATATCTGCATCAAAATGGGTCAGGAATTTTTCTTGGGCAGAAATTTTAGGGGGAGTGTATCTGTTTCTTTTTTCAAATTCTTTTGTGTTGAAGAATTTAAACTTTCTGCGATTCATCCCAAACAGATAGTAGAGAACTGCTCCCAAAATGGGCAAAGTTATAATGGCAAGTGCCCAGCTTATGGAGCGCGACGGCCTTCTTCCGTGATAAATTATGGCCCCAATGGCCCAAACGGAGGTCAGAACATATAGGATGGTAAGGACGGTCTTCAAAAAAAATGGTGGTGTTTATTTGTCCTAAGGTATAAACGAATATTGGTTTATCAACATTTTGGGGAGAGAATTAGGGGGGAGGGCAATAAAAAACTCTGGCAAATTTTTACCAGAGTTATGTGGTATAATGTGAAAATTATTGTGGACTGTCGTCTGTGGCATCTTCTACTTCATCTTCCACGTCATCGGCAGCATCCTCAATGTCGTCCCCAACATCTTCTGCGGCATCTTCCACATCATCGGCAGCATCCTCCACTCCGTCTTTCACATCTTCAATGGCCTCTTCGGCTTTATCTTCTTTTGTTTCTCTGCAACTGGTTATACTCAAGGTAAGTGCCATTGCAATTAGCATTGTAAATAAACTTATTGACTTTCTCATGGGTTCTCGATTTTAGTTTAATGATTTTTAATTAGTGTGTGTTTCTACAACTTTTTTCTTCCTGTTATCAACGAAATAATAAATAGTACAATAAATATGAAGAAAAGAATTTTAGCTATACTTGCCGCTCCTGCTGCAATTCCACCAAATCCGAATATACCGGCTATAATGGCCAATATGATAAAGATGACCGTCCAACGTAACATAATAGTAGTGTTTTTTATTAATGTCTGATTGATTGTTAATCAGCATATTACAAATGTAGCTTGCTTTTGGTCTGAAGCTTGCCGTTTTTCATGTTAATGTTGACTCAAAAGAAGCATTTCACGTTTTTTTTGGCATGAAAATCTTCTTTTTAGAAGGTTATGAATTTGTTTTTTAATGTTGCAGTCCAACAAACAATGGCCCCAATTGGGTGTTTGAGCTTAAATTTTTTAGAAAAAAATCGTTGGATAGGCGTTTGGCCTTCAACTTTACCTTTTTGGGATTTTGGATAATTTCTTCCAATCTTTTTGCGTCGGAATCTGTGCTAAGCCAATCGGAGGCCTGTTCTTTGGGAAGAATAACAGGGGCGCGGTTGCTAATGTTGTGGTAGCTGGAAACGAATGGGTCCGTTTTGCCCACCGTTAACGCAGCACACAAAAAACCATCGTTTAACCTGTTGTAAGTGCCTGCCAAGTAAAAGGGTTTTTCGGTTGCCCGGTAAATATAGTAGCTACATGTATTGCCATTTTCCAAAAGATGGGTGTAAAAGCCTGTTGCAATAATCAAGCAGCGTCTCTTTTTATAAGATTCTTGCATCCAGCCAATGCTTTGCAGCTCATCCATCTGCACGTTCAATGTATTGGTCTTGTCCTGAAATATTTGCCAGTCTTCTTTAAAGTCTTGGGGCATAAGTCCCCAAATGGCAAACAATATTTTATTTGGGTTTTCCATGGTCACCACACTTAAGTTGTTTTCATGAAAGCCATTGATAATAGGGTTTGGCAGGTATAAATTTGGATATCTGAACGGGATTCCAAACTCTTTTTCTATCTCTTCTCTCCCTGCTTCATTTGAAAGTTTGTAAATCATAATTATCTGGAATCTTATCTCCAAATAAGCATTAAGTTGGCAAAAAGGTTGACTCAAACCAATTATATTGTAATGCTTTCCATAAATTTTATCAAAAATGCACAACAGGTTAAAACTATTTTAAAGGTAAAGGTGTATAGTTGTACAAACCGCCACAAAGCCTATCTTTATGGGATTAAGACCTAATTTGAAATAAACAGCAGTATAATATCCCAATGATAAAAATCAATGTTGACGCTCAAGATACCGCCGAATCGGTGGGGCAAATAAAAAATGTGATTGGTGGGGAAATAGAGGAAAGATGGGGACAGTACACTTTGAGTGTTTCCAACGATAAGGCAAAGGGGAGTATCCGTTTTATCACCTTCGATTGGGGGGTAAGTTTATTGGAACTGGACATTACTTTTTTTGATGAAGTATTGATTGAGGTTGACACTTCAAATTTTAACCCCATCAATTTTTACTATTGCCTGGAAGGGTATTGCGGACATAAATTCGGGTACCAGCCGGAGGATAAGATCAAGATCATGGAGCAATTCCAATCCGTTATCCTTACCAATCGTGATGGCGGGATTACGGACAGGTATTTTCCCAAGGACGTGAAGGTTTCCCAGACTGTGATACAGGTGCGTAGAAAGCCCTTTTTGCGCAAAAGGCTTAATCAGGGAGAGGAACTCAATAAACAGTTGTATAAAGTATTTTTGGACACCGACCAAGAGAAAGTGTTTGCTTACTACGGTTCTTACAATTTGAAAATAGCCGAGGTCATGTCTGCAATGAAAAAGATCAAGGCAAAAGGAATGATCCGTATTATGATGATCGAGGGCTATGTCTATCAAATTCTATCCATGCACATGATGCAGCATAACAAAGAGGTGATGAACAAAAGGCCCCAAACCAGTTTGTTGAAAAGGGAGCTGAAAACGATTCGCAGCTATGCAAAAAAAATAGAGAAGAACATCGCCAAGGACTTTTCGTTGGAAGATATTTCTGCCGAAACAGGCCTTACCCAAGCAAAGCTCCAAGAAGGATTTAAGTTGTTGTACAATAAAACGGTAACGGAATATATAAGGCATGCAAGGCTGGAACTGGCCCGCGATTACATTACAACAACCGAAATGAACATTTCCGAGGTGGTATACTCCATTGGATTTACCAGCAGGAGTTATTTTTCCAAGATTTTCAAGGAACGATACGGTTTGAGCCCCAGTGAATTCAAGAACAGTAAAAAGGACGCACAGGTAGCGGATTAAAGTTACTTTGATCGCATAAAACAAAAAACCCGGCAAATTTGCCGGGTTTTTTGTGGTACCTCCAGGAATCGAACCAGGGACACACGGATTTTCAGTCCGTTGCTCTACCAACTGAGCTAAGGTACCATGCTGTATTAAGCGGGTGCAAATATAATTTCAAAATTAGGATATACAAACAAAAACCCGAAAAAAAGGCCCTGATTTTTTCCAATTACCGATCTTTGCTGTATGAATTTGGTTATCGACATAGGCAATACCCTAATCAAATACGCTGTTTTTGAGAATAGAAGGATAATCTACGACCATAGCTTTGAATCTGGCCTATTCTTGTCAAAAATTAAAGAGCTGTTCGAGAAATATCCGCGAATCAATAACGGCATACTGTCATCCGTAGGCAAATTGAATCGAAAGGAAAGGGATGTCGTGGCCCTTTTTTGTAAGGTACACGTGCTCACAAGTGAGTCCAAAGTCCCTTTTAAAAACAGTTATGCCACCCCAAACACCTTGGGAGTGGACAGGTTGGCCTTGGCCACAGCGGCATTTTACCAAAATCCGCGCGGAAATACCTTGGTAATAGACGCTGGCACTTGTATTACCTACGATATGGTAAACAATGCGGGAGAATATGTAGGTGGGGCCATATCCCCGGGCGTTAGGATGAGGTACAATGCCATGCACAACCAAACGGCAGGGCTTCCTTTGCTTGGCCCTAGCGATTTGTTGGACTTTATTGGCAACTCTACGGAATCGTGCATGCATAGCGGTGTGATTAACGGTGTAACGCAAGAAGTGGACGGGGTAATTCGCCAATATCAATCTCGTTTTCAAGATTTAACAGTTATTTTAACAGGTGGAGACTCCCATTTTTTTGCCAAAAGGCTAAAAAACACCATATTTGCGAACTCCAAATTTCTCTTGGAGGGGCTAAATTGCCTGCTGGAATACAATACAAATTGAATGATTAAAAAAATTCTGATCGCTTTTTTCTGCGTGACTGCCCATGGCTTGTTCGCACAAAATGGAACTATTTCGCCATATTCTTATTTCGGAATCGGCGACCATCGGGACAACGGGTCCGTGGACAACCAAATGATGGGCGGCATAAGTATGTATGGGGACAGCATCCATATTAATCTATCCAATCCGGCAGCATACTCCAAGCTTAGGTTAACTGCATATACAGCGGGGTTGTCCCATAAAGAATACCGACTTAAGAACTGGACGGAAGAGCAAAATACATCAGTGACCAATCTGGATTACCTTTCCATTGGTTTTCCTTTGGCAAAAAATGTAGGTTTTGGTTTTGGCCTAATGCCTTATTCCTCTGTTGGCTACAGTTTAAACTCCTCCTCCGAAAACAGCCAAGGTGCGGAAGTGGCCAATTTTTTTACGGGAGAAGGAGGGCTTAACAGATTATATGCCTCCATTGGGTTTGAGCCCATAAAAAATCTTAGTTTGGGAGTTACTGCCAACTTCAATTTTGGAACTTTGGGATACGAAAGAATCCAGAGTGTTGAAGGGGTGCAGTTCGGAACTTTGGACAATCGTGAATCAAAAATAAATGGTTACGATTTTAAATATGCCTTAAACTATACGCCTAACATAAAAGATAAATACACACTTTACACCTCGGTTTTGGTAAATACCCAAGGCAATCTGGTATCAAAAAACACACAAACACTTGGGTCCTTTTCACTTTCAAACGGAAACAATGTAGAGGTAGTGGATGTAAACCTAGATGCCTCCAACCTGCGGAACACCGAGTTGAAGATACCTACACGAACAACGGTTGGCCTTGGTTTTGGGGAGGACAAAAAATGGTTTTTGGGAGCGGAGTACAGTTTTCAGCAAATGAGCGATTTTGACAATACGTTCCTGGGTTTGGACAACGTAACATATAACGATGCCAGCACCTACGCCTTTGGAGGGTATTGGGTGCCCGATTACCGTTCGCTTTCCGGTTACTTTAAGCGGGTCACCTATCGTGCCGGATTACGGTACGATGTAAGTGGTATGACGGTGAACAACAAAGAAATAAACAACTTTGGCATAACTTTTGGATTAGGATTACCCGTAGGGGCAAACTTTTCCAATCTCAATGTAGGATTTGAATTGGGAAGACGTGGAACTACCGATCAAAACTTAATTGAAGAAAGTTATTTCAAAATCAATATAGGCTTATCGTTAAATGATAAGTGGTTTAGGGAGATAAAAATAAATTGATAGGCCATTTTTTAAAAATTTGATAATTAACCACCCATAGAGGGTCCTCTAGGAGGATTTTTTAATGAAAATTTGTACTTTAACACCTTTAAAACTAGTAAGATGAAAAAGAGACACTACTTAACAATGATAATGGTCACCATGTTGACGGGATTAAGTATGGCACAAGCACAGAACCCCGAGTGCATGACCAATCTATCGATTTATGCAGAACACGTAAAGGTTAAAAATTATGATGCGGCATACGAGCCATGGAAAATGGTTTACGAAAGCTGCCCGGATATCAATAAAGCCAATTTCTCCTATGGAGAAAGAATTCTGAAGGCCAAAGTTGAGAGTTCGACAGGAGCCGAAAAAGATGGTTATATCCAAGATTTGTTGGACCTGTACGATAATAGTCTAAAATACTTCCCAACAAAATACAGTAAAGCTGGTGTAGCGATAGACAAGGCATTGTTGATGTACGAAAGCAAAATGGCTTCAGATGAAGAGTTGTTCAATATGTTGGACAAAGCCTTTCAGGAAGATCAGGCCAATTTCAAGAACCCAAGAGCTTTGTACCTATATTTCTCTAGCCTTGTAGATTTACATGGTGCTGGTAAAAAAGACCTTCAGGATGTATTTAATACCTACGATGATGTCACCGGAAAAATAGAAGAGGAAAATAAACAGTTGACCGATGTGGTAACCAGGCTTCTTCCAAAAGATTCTTTGGGTACATTGACATCTAAGGAAAAAAGAGCACTTAGAGTAGCAACTGTTAATTCTGAGTCATACGGTAAAGTCGCAAGCAGTGTGGATTCCAAATTGGGTGCACTGGCCGACTGTGACAACCTTATTCCATTGTACGAAAAGAGTTTTGAGGAAAAGAAAACCGATGTTAAGTGGGTAAAACGTGCCGTAGGAAGAATGTTCTCCAAAGAGTGTACCGATGACCCCATGTTCAGGAAATTGTTCGAGGCCCAATTGGCATTGGATCCATCTGCAGATGCATACATGTACGGTGGAGTGCTAAAACAAAAATCTGGAGATATGAACGGTGCCCTTGCTGACTTTAACAAAGCAGTGGGACTGGAAACAGATTCCTATAAGAAATCCGAAATCCTTTATAAAATTGCCACTACCGTTAGAAACAGTAGTAAATCACAAGCAAGAAGCTATGCGCTTAAAGCAATAGATGCAAACCCGGCCAACGGTAAAGCATATTTGTTGATCGCCAACCTTTATGCAACAAGCGCCAACTCCTGCGGTAGTACACCGTTCGAGAAAAGAGCAATCTATTGGAAAGCTGCCGACATGGCCAGAAAAGCCGGTAGGGTAGACCCTGCTTTGAGCAGTCGTGCAAATCAAACAGCGGCCAGTTATGCTGCCAAGGCACCATCCAAAGAGATGATTTTCAGCTCAGGAAAAGCCGGTCAAAGCATTTCTTTTAGCTGTTGGGTAGGAGGTAGCGTTACCGTACCTAATCTATAGGGTGAAACAGAAGTTACAACATATTTTAAAGAGCTTTGCCACGGTTTTTACCGTGGCAATCCTTTTTATATCATGTGGTGACGATTACGAAAGGGTGGGTGAGGAAGCCGTTAAACCTTTGTTTCCACAAGGCGTGGCACAAAATTTCACCTTGACCTATACGGAGACGGTTGAGACCATGAGTACCCAAGACTCTGCCAGTTCGAGGGTGGTGGCCGTGCTTAGTAGTCCATTGTCCGAGGATTTTGACAATCAAAGATTTAAATTCCGTACCTTCCCAAAAGGACTTCAGGTTGATTTTTACGATGAAAAAAACCAAAAAAGTGTTATTGTGGCCGATTATGGTATTGTATATTCACAGACCAATTTGATAGATTTGCAAGGAAATGTGGTGATTGAGAGCCACGATGGCAAAAAACTGGAGACAGACCAGTTGTACTTTGACAGAAAGAACAATTGGATTTTTACCGAAGCCGCATTTAAATACACCAATCCTGAAGACGGAACCGTAATGGACGGCGAAGGAATGGATTTTAATAAGGATTTCACTTTTTTCAAGGCGCACAAGACCTACGGATTAATGACGATTAAAGAAGAATAGGATGATCAAAATTTTACGATACACAGAATATCTATACTTGGCCGTAGCGGTCATTTCCATTTATAATATTGTTACACTTTGGAGCATAAACCCAAAGGAGACCTACATATTTATCTTCTTTGCAGTGGTTTCCATTGCCATGTTCGTTTTCAGAAGAAGGTATCGGAAACGCTTTGAACAACGAAAAAAGGATAATCAACAATAACATTGGATTCCTCCCTTATAATTATAGTTCTTTCCCTGCTGTTCTCGGCATTTTTCTCAGGAATGGAGATTGCCTTCGTTTCAGCCAATAAAATTCATATTGAAATAGAAAAAAAACAAGAAGGTTTCTTGGCCAAGGTGCTTACCCTGCTCACCGATAAACCTTCAAAATTTATTGCCACCATGCTCATAGGCAATAACATTGCGCTGGTTGTATACGGACTTTTTATGGGAGATGTGCTTATGGAATGGTTCCAGAATTTGTTGCCTACAAATTATCAGTTCCTAAATGCCTTGTTGACGGATTTTAGTTTGCTTTCCCAAACGGTCATCTCAACCTTGTTGATTCTTGTGACAGCGGAGTTTTTGCCCAAGGTGTTTTTTCAGATATATTCCAATGCACTGATTAAGATTTTAGCAATTCCTGCCTATTTCTTTTACCTCTTGTTCTCCATCATATCTTGGTTTGTGATCAAAGTGTCCGATTTTATCTTGAGGGTATTTTTCAAAACCGAAGGAGATGAGGTACAACTATCCTTTACCAAACTGGAATTGGGAGATTATATCAACGAGCAAATGGAAACCGTTGAGGAAGAGGATGATGTAGATTCCGAGATTCAGATTTTTCAGAATGCATTGGAGTTTTCAACCGTAAAAGCGAGGGAAGTAATGGTGCCCCGTACCGAGATTACCGCGGTTGAAATTAGCGAGACACCAAAAAACCTTGCCAAACTATTCTCTGAAACCGGTTATTCAAAAATTCTGATCTATAAAGACAGCATTGACGAAATAATCGGTTATGTTCACTCCTACGAGCTGTTCAAAAGGCCAAAGACCATCAAAAGTATATTGCTTCCCGTTGAATTTGTTCCCGAGACCATGCTCATTCAAGACATATTGAATGTGCTTACAAAAAAACGTAAAAGTATGGCGGTGGTTTTGGACGAATATGGGGGCACATCGGGTATTTTAACGGTCGAGGACATTATCGAAGAACTTTTTGGGGAGATTGAAGACGAACACGATTCCACCGATCTTTATGAAGAGCAAATAAGTGGGACCGAGTATAAGTTTTCGGCCCGTTTGGAGGTGGATTATATTAACGAGAACTATAAATTGGAGCTGCCCGAAGGAGAAGAATATGAAACCTTGGGAGGATTGATCGTAAATAAAACGGGTGAAATTCCCGAACAGGATTCAGAAGTGACCGTCGGTAACTTCACCTTCAAAATTTTGGAGGTATCCACTACCAAAATAGATTTGGTAAGTGTACGCGTCCATACTGAAGATTAACCCCTTTTGCATGATGTTTTCATTTTTTCCAATAACACTTCAGCACGAGTGCGAAGCATAGCCAAAACAAGTGTTTTTAGGGTGAAAAATCGTATTCTACATACAATTTTCACTACTCCACACTGAAAAACCACAGGAATTGACGATATGTGTCCAATTGTACTATAGGCTGAAGATTAATAATTTCCGTCCCTTTTTTAGCTTTCCTATTTGAAAAGAAAGTGGTATTTTCGCCCACTGAAATCAACTACCCCGGGGCAGGGCCACGAGGTATTCAGACGAAAAAAATAATTCATTTCGACGTAGAACGTCGGGGAATAATGCCCTCAATGAGGGATTTAAAGAAAACAAGCAGTAAAATGGCAATATTAGAGAATATTAGAAAACGGACAACAGTTCTTATTCTAATCATTGGTTTGGCGTTGTTCGCATTCGTAATATCGGGAGTTTTCAGCAGCGATAATTTTTCTGGCGGAAAAGTAGGCTCCACGGTTGCAGAGGTAAATGGAGAAAATATTCCCATCAACGAGTTTAGAGCTCAGGTAGAAACCGCTTCCAGAAGATATGGCCCCAGTGTTACTTCAACCCAGTTGGTGAACATGGTATACGATCAAGAAGTAAGAAAAGCCATTTTGAACCAACAGTTCGAAGAATTGGGAATTGATGTGGAAAGCGACCAGATCATTGAGTTTGTGAGAACTTCGGGTTATGCCCAAATTCCAGATTTCCAGGACGAGAACGGAGTATTTAACGAACAAGTATTTAAAAGTGCCATTGCCGATTGGAAAGCAAACGACCCTTTGCGTTACGATGCCTGGTTGCAAGATGAGGCATCCATTATACAAGCGGCCAAGGAGCGTATGTACTTCAACTTGGTAAAAGGAGGGGTTACTGCTACCCTTACCGAAGGAAAGATGAACTACGACATGGCCAACGATAAGGTGGATTTGCAATACGTTCGCATTCCTTACACTTCCATTGCTGATAGTACGGTCGAAATTTCCAAAGGTGATATAGAAGCGTACATCAACGACCACAAGGCAATGTTCGAGCAAGATAAGGCACGCGATATCCGTTTTGTGTATTTTGAGGAAAAGCCTTCTGCTGAAGATGAGAACAGTGTAAAAGAAGAGATTACCGCTTTGATGGATGATTCTGTTGAATATTCAGAGGCAACGGATAGCAACGATACCATACTTGGTTTTAGAAATACCAAGGATATGGCCGCGTTTCTGGACAGATATTCCGATTCCAAATTCGATACCATTTACAAAGCTAAAAAGGACCTTCCATCTGTAGTGGCTGATACTTTGATGGCGATGAGCATTGGAGAAGTATACGGGCCTTACAAGGATGGGGATTCTTATAAAGTGTCCAAAGTAATGGACCGAAAGGAAAATGGAACCGTAAAAGCAAGTCATATCCTTATAACTTGGGAAGGAGCCGAGCGTGCCAACCCATCTATTACAAGAACCAAAGAAGAGGCCGAGGCCGAAGCAAAAAGATTATTGGCCGAGGCCAGAAAAGAAGATGTGACCTTCACTGCTTTGGCGAGAGACAACTCAGACGGGCCTTCTGCGCCACGCGGAGGAGACCTTGGGTATTTCCAAGAAGGAGTAATGGCAGATGAGTTCAACGATTTTTGTTTTGGAAATCCGACCGGAACCATAGGTTTGGTAGAAACACAATTTGGATACCACGTTATTAAAGTTGACGACAAACAAGATGTTATTCAGGTAGCTACCTTGGCAAGAGAAATTGAACCATCGGAAACGACCATCAACAAATTGTTTACCGATGCAACCAAGTACGAAATGGCCGTTATGGAGGCAGAACCGGAAAACTTCGGGGATATTGCTAAAGAAAGCAACTACACAGTTAGGCCCGTAAACAAAATCAAGGAGATGGAGGAGAACCTTCCGGGTCTTGGTTCGCAACGAAGCATTGTACAGTGGGCTTTTAACGAAGATACCAGTGTAGGGGATATTAAACGATTTAATGTAAACAACGGTTATGCCGTGGTACAGTTGACCAAAAAGTACAAAAAAGGACTTATGGCCCCCGAGGATGCTTCAGCAACAGCATTGCCAGCTATTAGAAAAGAACTAAAGGCAAAACAAATCATAGCAGCAAACAAAGGAAAAGCCATGGATGCCATTGCTTCGGACAACAATGTAAGTCAAAGTACTGCCTCTGCCGTAACATTGTCGTCACCAACCTTGCCTGGAGCTGGTAGAGAGCCTTTAGTGGTCGGAACAGCGTTTGCCATGGATAAAGACCAGACTTCCGATTTAATTGAAGGAAACACAGGAGTGTATATGATCAAGGTTACCAACAAAACCAAAGCTCCAGATGTAGAAAACTATAGCACCTATGCTCAAAATTTGCAGGCAAGTGCAGCCGCAAGGGTCAATGGTGCGGTTTACAACGCTTTGAAGGATAAAGCCGATATTGAAGATAAAAGAGCTACGTTCTACTAGAATTTAGCTATATGAGATAATAAAATGCCTCCCGAACGGGAGGCATTTTTTGTTGTTGATTACATTATTAGTTGCTTTCAGGTTAATCCCATTTCATATTATAGCAGATATGGGTGGTTTTCCCTTTGGAATCAACTGTAATTTCAAAACCTTGTTTGGTGCTGAAGTAGGCATCACGGATCAAATACCATTTGCCATTTTTGAAAAGAATTCTCTTTTATCGGGTTTCCATTCTGCAATAGGGTAGATGTAATCTAAAAGTACTTGAAAATACGGGGCGGATTCTTTGTTCAAAATAAAATCGTCACTGATATAACCGGTAAGTTCCGGCAAGTCGGTATTGGTTTTAATACGTTCAAACGGTTTTACTTGATTTCCATTGTCTATTACAATAAACTCATTGACCTGTTTTTCCTTTTCACCATAGATGTTTTTGGTCTTACATTCCCTTCAAAGTTTTCTGGTTTTTAATCAAAGTGTAAATAATGATTCCATAAAACAGCAATGGGACAAGCTGTGCATAAATGTTCAGTAGCTTAAAATCATCAATTGAGGTGGTCCAACTGTAAATGGTTAAAAAACAGTGTATAAAAACAGAAACATAAAGAGGAAAAGGAGTTTTTTTGTTAAAAAGCTCACTTTATCCTTGGAGAACAATGGTGTGTTTTCCCAGAACGACATAGCTATCATTTATGTCTTCTGGCTTTAAGTTGCAAAAAAGAGAGGTTTGACGTAGAGGTTAACTGACCGATGCCCCAAATCGATTAATGGATGGATGGGCTGAATTGATACAGGAACAAAAATCAACCTTTAAATAGTGTAATTGTATAATCTAGAAGCTCACCATCCCCATAATTTCCATGACCGGGAACAATTATGGAGGTATTGGGATATTTGGACTTTATTTTGGAAACTGTTTTGTGCCATTCCATAACATTGGCATCTTCCAAATTGCCTTTTCCGGCACCAATGGATTTGATCAGGCAGCCACCGAACATGATCTTTTCACTGGGGAAGAATCCAATAATGTTGTCGTTGGTATGCCCCGCTCCCATAAACTCAAGAATCACTTTTTTGTTTCCCACTCGTAACTCAGTAAAATCGGTGAATCCGTTTTGGGGAATTTCTGTCTCTTTTCCAGCAAGGAGCCTTATGGTTTCTTGGTGGGCATACGATGGAACGCCTCTTTGATGAAAGGTTTTCAAGCCCCCGACACAATCATCATGAAAATGCGTGGCAACAACAGCTTTTACAGTAACATTCTGTGTGTCCAACCAATCCATCAGTTCCTTGGAAACTATGTTGTTGGAGGGAGTGTCAAATACAATGGCCTCCCCATTATTCACCACAATCATGCCATTGCAGGCTACCCTGCCAAAACTCTCGGTTTCTAAAAAAGAGGTGTGCAGGTAGGTATGCTCAGTAAGTGTCCCTATCTCTAAAGAATCCGTTTTGTAGGCCATTTGCTTTTCTGTTGTTTTGCATGAAAGAACAAGAAGAGCGATTAGTAAAGAAAACAGGTTTTTTTCCATATTGGAAATAGTTAAAGCATCATTTTGGAAAAAGGGATTACAGTTTCGTACCCGTTGTGTTTAAAATAGGAAATCGTTTTTTCATCACCAGTGGCCAATACAAAATCCCCGCCCCAGGCACCAAGGCTTTTTACCGTTCCAAAATAGTCTGGAAAAAGGCGTTGCTTTACGGGTTCTATATTCAAAACCTTGGAAAGCAAAGTTTCATGTTCCTCCATTAATGTCTCGAACCCTGCCAAAGTGGGTGTATTTATCATTTTTTGGGTAATGCCGGAAATACTTTTTATGAGTTGGGGCCTATCAAATTGTTGCTCCTTGTACTTGGCAATAGCTGCTTTGCTGCTCTGTTTTTGGTTGAGGTGCACAAAGTAAAGGGAATCCTTAAAAAAGGGATTAAAATTGATTGCCCCAATATGGGGCACTCCATCTTTTACCTGATACGTTATGGGTGAATTGTGCTGAGCACAGGCAATATCGTAGCCACTTCCGCCAAAGGCATTCCACAAGAGCTGATACGCATCAACCCGAGCCCATTGTGCCAAGTTGTTAATAAGGGTCGAGGATGTGCCCAGTCCCCAGGATTTTGGAAAGGTAAGGTGCGTTTCTATCCGGAAGCCATCTCCATCGATTAACAGCAATGGATTTTGTGCATTGGCTTCCAAAAGAAGGGTTGCCAATGTTTTGGCCATCCCTTCGTCCGAAGTAGCAACGACGTTTAAATGGGCAAGATCAAACGTTGCAGTGAACCAAATTTTATCGTTTTCATCCAAACTGGACCACTCTAAAAATCCAGATGTTGTTGGAGTTACATGGAGTGATTGCCCATAGCTGGTGGGAATGGCCAATCCCAAGGCACCGTCCAAGATGGCATACTCTCCGGAGAGCAGTAATTTACCGTTGCTGTAAAATGATTTTTTCATGGTTGTTTTTTAATCTTTTCCAAGGCTTCCTTTACCGAGGCATTCGTCACCGTACGACTTTTGAAATATTTCACAAGTTGGTTTTTTTCATTTTCGGTGGCCCCCATTTGGTTGAGTATGTTGAGCAAATGCATTTTCATGTGCCCTTTTTGGATACCCGTAGTAACCAAACTACGGACGGCGGCAAAATTTTGGGCCAATCCGGCTACAGCCACGATCTGCATCAATTCTTTTGCTGTAGGATTTTGAAGAATTTCCAATGCAAGCTTCACCAAAGGATGCAAAGTAGTCAGACCACCCACTGTCCCGAGAGCCAAAGGAACCTCGAGCCAAAACTTGAAAATACCATCTTCAATTTTGGCATGTGTTAAGCTTGAATATTGCCCATCCTTTGCGGCGTAAGCATGCACGCCTGCCTCTACTGCCCTAAAATCGTTCCCGGTGGCCAAGACCACGGCATCAATTCCGTTCATAATGCCTTTATTGTGTGTTACGGCCCTGTACGGCTCAGCTTTGGCAATGTTAACCGCACGTACAAATTTTTCAGCAAACTGCTCAGCGGACATATCGCTATTGCCCAAATCTGAAATAGGGCAACTTACTTCTGCCTTCACCAGACAATGGGGCACGTAGTTGGATAAAATACTCATCACCACCTCAATGTTTTTTTCTTCCTCCGTAAAAGCTTGAAAAGAAATGGCTTGTTCCTTTAAGGTTTTGGCAAATTGCTCCAAACACGAATTGATGAAGTTGGCACCCATGGCATCCAAAGTCTCAAACGTGCAATGGAGCTGATGGTACCCTTCTATTTTATTGCTCAAATCCCTTAACTCAATATTGTTGATGCCTCCCCCGCGTTTTTCCATACTTTGGGTGATGGAGGAAACACTTTTAAGAAGCTCGGGCTTTACCCAATCGAAAAATTTGGATAGTTTTTTGGTGTCACCTTTATATATAAAGTGTACTTGCCCCACTTTTTCCGTTCCAAGGATTTTCGTTTTAAAACCTCCGCGTTCCAACCAAAACTTGGCGGCTTTACTGGCTGCGGCAACTACAGAGCTTTCCTCAATGGTCATGGGAATGGCCAAATAATCTCCATTGATCAAAAAATTGGGAGCAATGGCAAAAGGCAGATAGTAATTGGAAATTGTGTTTTCTATAAATTCATCGTGCAATTTCTGCACTTTCGGGTCACTGTTCCAATATTGTTCCAACAATTGTCGCGTATTTTCTGGGTCTTTGGTACAATTGTGGGCAATCCAATCAATCTTTTCGGCTTTGGATAGTTTGGAAAATCCTTCAACGGGCGTGTTCATAAAGCTGGCTTAAAGCTTTCAAATATACGGATATTGACCTTTTGGACGTGCCTTGTATCTATTTTGAAACCGAAGCGGTGTTCCAAAGGTTAAAATTTGTTGCAAACGCAACATCAAAATTTATTTTTCCGATAAATATTAGTAAACTTGGGGGTTTTTAATCAAAATGTGCCGATTGGAAAAAGCATTTCTAGCGGTACATTTTGAATAAATAATGTCATGTCGAGCGTAGTGGAGGCATTTTTATTTGACCTTTCGACCAAAGCTTGTCTTGAGCAAAGATGAAAGGCTCATGATGACAAAAACGCTTTTTTGACATTTAAGAGAATATTTAATCAATTTTTTCACTTCATGAACAAACAGTCTTTTCTATTCCTATTACTTCTGGGAGTTTTGACTTTTACCACGGCACAAAAGAAAAAGATAACCCTTGAAGAGATTTGGGGAGGGGAATTCAGGACGGAACACATGGACGTTCTTCGGTCCATGGACAATGGAACACAGTACACCATTTTAAACACCGAACGATCACCGCGTTCCAGTAGTTTGGACAAATATGATTACGAAACTTTGCAAAAGGTGGAGACCATTGTGGCTTCTTCCGATGCCATTCCTTATTTTTCATCCTACACCTTTAGCGATGATGAATCCAAAGTGCTCTTGGCCACAGAAGTGGAACCTATTTTTAGGCGCTCCCGTTTAGGCATCTATTACGTATATGATATTGCATCAAAAGAATTGGCAAAAATCTCCGAGACCAAAATACAAGAACCCACACTTTCTCCTGATGGCAGCAAAGTGGCTTATGTGCTGGATAACAACATTTATGTTTTGGATTTGAAGTCCGGAACCATCAAACAAGTTACCACTGATGGCAGCAAGGGTACCATTATTAACGGAGTGACGGATTGGGTGTACGAAGAGGAATTCGCCTTTGTTCGCGCCTTTGAATGGAACAGCAACGGAACCAAAATCGCATTTCTTAGATTTGATGAAACAGAAGTGCCACATTTTTCGATGGATGTATATGGAAAAGACCTATATCCCTATCAACATGAATTTAAATACCCCAAAGCAGGGGAGAAGAACTCCATAGTTACTTTGCATATGTACGATGTGGCTTCAGGCAATATTTCGGATGTTGATTTGAATGATCCATACTACATTCCAAGAATCAAATGGATGCACCATCCAAATCATTTGAGTGTTCAGACCTTGAATAGGCACCAGAACGATTTGAAACTCTATGCTGTAAATGCAGAAGATAATTCAGTATCCATTTTATTGAAAGAAACGGACGATGCCTACGTGGATATTGATGATGACCTTACCTTTTTGGATGATGATAGTTTTATTTGGACAAGCGAGGCGGATGGTTTCAATCACCTTTATCTATACGGAAGGGATGGCAAGTTGAAAAATCAAATAACAGAAGGCCCTTGGGAAGTGACCCGTTACTATGGCTATGATGAAAAGCATGACCGTATTTTTTATCAGTCCGTAGAAAACGGTTCTATCAACAGGGGAGTGTATAGCATTTCCGCCAAAGGGAAACGTAAAAAGGCACTTTCCACAGAAGAGGGGACAAACTCAGCGGCTTTCAGCAGTGACTTTACCTACTACATCAACACCTATTCCAGTGCGACCACACCATACAGATTTACCTTGCATAAAGCATCCGATGGTAAACTGCTTAAGGAAATCAAGGACAATTCAGCTTTGCTGAACAAATTGGAAGGGTACGAGATTGCCCCCAAAGAGTTTTCCACTATACACATAAACGGGTTCGACCTCAATATGTACATGATCAAACCAACGGATTTTGACCCTAACAAAAAATATCCGTTGTTCATGTTCCAATATAGTGGTCCGGGGTCACAGCAAGTTTCCAATTCTTGGATGGGAAGCAACGATTACTGGCACCAACTTTTAGCATCCCATGGCTATATCGTGGCCTGTGTAGATGGCAGGGGAACCGGGCTAAAAGGCCGCGACTTTAAAAAAGTGACCCAAAAAGAGTTGGGTAAATATGAGGTGGAGGACCAGATTGCCGCAGCCCAAAAATTGAGCGAACGCTCTTATATTGATGAAACCAGAACAGGAATATGGGGATGGAGCTACGGTGGTTTTATGTCCACCAATTGTTTGCTAAAAGGTAACGATACTTTTGAAATGGCCATTGCTGTGGCACCCGTAACCTCATGGCGTTTTTATGACACCATTTACACCGAGCGTTATATGCAAACACCACAAGAAAACCCAACGGGGTATGATGATAACTCACCGTTCAATTATCCAGAATTGTTGAAAGGCAACTATTTATTGGTGCATGGCTCGGGAGACGACAATGTGCACGTGCAGAACACCATGCGGATGATCGAGGCATTGGTACAGGCCAACAAGCAGTTCGATTGGGCCATTTACCCTGATAAAAACCACGGTATTTATGGTGGCAATACCCGATTGCACCTGTATACCAAAATGACCAACTTCGTTAAGGAAAATCTATAGAATTTTAACCAACACAGACCTGTTATGACAGAAGTATCCAAACCAGAAAGCGAAAAACAAATATTTGGGCATCCAAGAGGTTTGTTCTACCTCTTTTTTGCAGAGTTATGGGAGCGTTTCAGTTTTTATGGAATGCGAGCTTTGCTCACCCTTTACATGGTAGATGTGATTTTCGCAGCTTTAATGGAAAGGGATTACGCCACAGCCGCAGTGTATTCATCATACGGTTCTTTGGTTTACGCTTCAACAGTAATCGGGGGTCGTATTTCCGATAGCATTCTAGGGATGCGAAAATCTATTTTTTTGGGAGGTATCTTAATGTCCTTGGGACATTTTGTGCTGGCCATCGAAAACAACATCACTTTTTTTCTGGCACTTTCGCTAATTATAGCCGGTAACGGATTCTTCAAACCAAACATATCAACATTTGTAGGTTCGCTGTATAAAGATGGAGACCCCAAAAAGGATTCTGGGTTTACCATTTTTTATATGGGAATCAATATTGGGGGCTGGGTAGCACCATTACTTTGCGGTTTCTTGGCTGCAAAATATGGATGGCACTACGGTTTTGGACTTGCAGGAATTGGGATGCTTACTGGTCTGATTGTTTTTTGGAGTGGAATCAAAAAAGGGGTTTTTGGAGATAAAGGACTTCCACCAGCAAATGGAAACATTGAAAAAAAGATTTTCGGTCTAAAACAAGGGGTATTGGTGCCGGTTTTGGCTTTCGCTTCGGTTCCAGTGATAGCCTATTTATTGTCGGCTTACAAAGCATTGGGTGCAGAAGGAACTTTTTTTGATGACCAGAACATAGTCAATGTAATTTTTAAATTGATAGGATTATCCATATTGGTCTATTTGGGTTACATTATGTACAAAGCCACTGTTGATGAACGTAAAAAATTATTTGTCGCCGTACTGATTACCTTTTTTATGACCATCTTTTGGGGCTTTCATGAGCTTTCGGGCAGTGTAATTACACTCTTTGCCGCCCGAAATGTGGATTTGGAGGGAATCATGTCCGCTTCCCAGACCAATTCATTGAACTCCATGTGGATCATTATTCTGGCCATTCCAATTTCTTTAATGTGGCAATGGCTCTCCAAAAAGAAACTCAACCCAAGAACGCCTTACAAGTTTGGAATGGGGCTTTTATTTGCGGGAATCAGTTTTTATGCCTTGGCCATAAGTGGGGCAAGTGCCAACGAAAACGGTTTTGTTCCCTTCACGTACCTGTTGTTGATGTACTTCTTGTTATCCGTTGGGGAATTGTTCATGTCTCCGGTTGGACTTTCAAAAATCACAGACCTATCTCCTAAACGCATCGTAGCATTTATGATGGGAGTGTGGTTTCTATCATCTGCATTTGCATTTCAGGTAGTTGGCTTTATCGGTAAACAATTGGCCATAGAAAGTACAGATGCCGATATAAGCGGCTTTGAAACCCTTAATGTATACACAGATGGTTTTATGCTCATAGCCCAATACGCTTTGGGAGCTGGTGTTTTAGTGATTTTAGCTTCGCCATTGATCAAAAGGTTGATGGGCAAAGTACATTAAAAACAGATTTAAAACTTAAAAACATAAAATCCCTTTTCGCCAGTATAGTGGAAAGGGATTTTTTTGTGCACAGCTTAGTTTCCATTTATTGATCAAGCTCGGGAAATTACTCCCGTCCGTAAATATAGTTTTGGGTCGGATGGAATCCAGAAACCGGTCTAGATTGATTTTCGGGGATTGGGTGAGCAGCACATAATTCGGATTCCCTTCCAAAGGAAGAATACCTAAACTTTCCACAACTAATAAATTTTTATCACCAAGGCGATAGCCGTTTTTTAATTTTGATGTATCTATTTTTTGAATACCTTCCGCAACGGAATAATTGTTTGCTATGCTTCCAATGTTGGAGCTGTCAGATGTAATGATGGAACGGGAGTCCCCCAATTGATGCAACAAAACCGTATTCCGAGACCGATGCGCCAATAGTATAATTCCCCCCAAAATTAGGACAGTAAGTTAAGTTAGATTTTTAACCTTAAATTCACTGTCAGATGAGCAGAAGAAAACACACATCGAAGTTCAAGTTCAAAGTGGTCCTGGAGGCCCTTTCGGAGCGTTCCACGATCCAGGAACTGGGGAGGAAGTACGATATCCACCCCACACAGATCACCAACTGGAAGTCACAGTTTTTGAACAATGGGGAGGAGGTCTTCTCCAAGAAGGCGAAGGACGCCAAGACCGAGGCCGAGGAAAAGGAGGAGCGGCTGTTGAAAACGATAGGGCAGCTCAAGGTCGAGAACGATTTTTTAAAGAAGGCCTCGTCATGAGTAAGTCCATACACACAACGTGAGTTTTATGGACACAAAATTAAGTTGGCGCACTTTACAGGATACGCATGGCCTTTACAAAAGCGCTGTTCCAGTACCCCTCCCGTAACGAGGATACCAGCACGCCCCGTGAGGTTGTGGCATGTATAAATTTAATGTCGTTACCATCCACATCCACTACCAAGCCAACATGATTGATGCGCCTTCCGGTTTTGCTGGTCTTAAAAAAGAGCAAATCCCCTTTTTCTACGTGGTTCACCTTTATTTTTTGTCCTTCCATGGCCATTTGATAGGAAGTTCGTGGAAACATAATGTCATTTTCCCGTAAGGACACATAGACCAATCCAGAGCAATCCATGCCCCTTTTGGTGGTGCCCCCGTATTTGTAACGGGTTCCGGAAAAAGTCAATGCGGTGGAGATTATTTCATTGGCCTTAGCATTTTTACGCCCCTCCTTTTTGCGTTCCTTTTCAGGTTCTTTAACAGGGGAAGTGTCTTCATTGGACCCCTCTACCGTAACGGTTCGGGTCGCACTGTAGGTGCGTCGTTTTTTACCGGGACCACAAGCGGAAATGGCAAAAAGCAACAGTAAGATTATTGTTTTTCGAAACATCCAAGAATAGATTTACATTCTTGGAAGATAAAACTACGCATTTTTCACAATTAATTTGGCGGCCAATTCACTGGCACCTTTCCCGCCCAATTTCTCTTTTAACAATGTGTAGTCGGACAACATACGCTCCCGCTCGGCCCCACCTACTATTTTGGAAAGTTCTCTTTTCAAGTTTTTTGTTGATAAATCATTTTGTATCAATTCTTTAACAACCTCTCTTTTCATAATCAGGTTTACCAAGGAAATATAATCCAACGTGATTATTCGTTTGGCAATTTGATAGGAAATCCAATTTCCTTTGTAGCACACCACTTGAGGGATGCCAAAAAGAGCGGTTTCCAAAGTCGCGGTTCCGCTTGTGACCATCGCAGCATGGGAATGTTTTAAAAGCGTATAAGTTTTGTTGGAAACGTATTCCACTTTATCGCCTTTAAGAAATGGCGTGTAAAAATCATCGGGCAGACTGGGAGCACCTGCGATTACAAATTGATACGATGGAAAATCCTTTTTTACGGAAAGCATTACCTCCAACATTTTTTGTACTTCTTGCTTTCTGCTCCCGGGAAGCAATGCTATTAAGGGTTTTTTGGGGTCCAGTCCGTTTTCTTTTCTAAAGGTTTCATTATCCTGTAGCGGTGTATTTTCTATGGCGTCAATAAGGGGGTGCCCCACAAAGTGTACTGGATAACCGTGTTTTTTCTCGTAAAAGTCCTTTTCAAAAGGAAGGATTACGAACATATTGTCAATGTCACGTTTTATTTTTTTAATTCTACTTTCTCTTGATGCCCAAATTTGAGGTGAAATGTAATAATTAGTCTTAAAGCCATGTTCTTTGGCCCATTTGGCAATCCTTAGGTTAAAACCGGAGAAATCAATAAAAATAACCACATCTGGATTAAATTCTTGGATGTCCTCCTTGCAATAGGCAATATTTTTGAAGATGGTGGGGATGTTCATAAGCACCTCCAAAAACCCCATAAAGGCCATATCCTTGTAATGTTTTGCCAATTCTCCGCCAGCTTGTTGCATCAAATCACCGCCCCAACAACGAATCGTCGCCGAGGTATCCTCTTTTTTAAGGGCCTTGATCAAATTGGAACCGTGCAGGTCCCCCGATGCTTCACCAGCTATGATGTAATATTTCATTGACAAGTATCAAGTTCAAGTGTCAAGTTCAAGTATCAAGTCCAAAAGTTTTCAGTGAAACCGTTTAATCTTGAACTAGCTCATGTGTTTTCCGTTTTTTACAACATCACTTTGTACAACAATATAACCAAAGCCGTTACCAAAGTGGCCAACATAACCCCCTTGGCCCGTTGATCTCTTTTGATTCGTAAAAATCCAAAAAACGCCACTAAGTTCAAGATGGCGCCCAATGCCAATAAGCTGCCAATATGGCCTTGCTCTATAGCGGCATTAAAGGTTTCAACCATGTCCAAATCGGAAAACATGAGAATGTAGAGCAAAGTGCCAAAGGTATTTGCAATGATCCCTACGATAAATCCTATGATGATTTCTTTCTTATTGTTCATTTAAGTTCCAGTTGTTTATTTGTGGTATGGCGTGGTGTGCCGTGAGGTCGAACTGGGTGGGCACTATCGAAATGTAGCCCTGTGCCAAAGCCCATTCGTCGGTGTCCTCGCCTTTGTCCAAAAGTTCAAATTCTCCCGTTAACCAATAATAATCCTTTCCAGAAGGACTAGTTCTTTTGTCAAATTCCTCTTTCCAATTACCACGTGCCTGCCTGCATATCCTTATTCCTTTGGGTACTGTTTCCGTTTTCGGGATGTTTACATTCAACACAGTTCCCTTTGGGATTCCGTTGGTCAACGCTTCGGAAACAATTTTTTTGATGGAACCCGACGCAGGCTCAAAATTGGCATCCCAAGAATAGTCGCACAACGAAAATCCAATAGCAGGGATACCTTCGATACCTGCCTCAATGGCTGCGCTCATGGTTCCTGAGTAAATCACATTGATAGACGAATTGGACCCGTGGTTGATGCCGCTTACACAAATGTCGGGTTTTCTGTCCAAAATTACCCGAAGTGCCAATTTTACACAATCGGCAGGGGTTCCACTGCAACTGTACTCGCTCGGCGCACCTTCTTTATGGTCAACGACCACCTTTTTGGAAAACAGGGTGCTGTCAACGGTAATGGCGTGCCCCATGCCACTTTGCGGGCTGTCGGGAGCCACTACCACAACATCTCCAAGTTCTTTCATGGAGCGGATTAACGCTCTAAGGCCTGGAGCTGTGATTCCATCATCGTTGGTAACCAGAATAAGCGGTTTTTCCATGTTGGATAATTTAAGCCATAAAAATACGTTTTTCATAAGGATATGAAGCCTTGGGCGTTTAACAAAAAATTAAATGCCATGGAAATGACTGGCACGGTTTTTTCTGTATCTTAGAGAATTCATACAAGTAGAAACGATGGGTGATGTAATGAAGATTTGACAGTATGATGTCAGATTATTTCGCTCTAGAAAAATCACATTATGAAAAAGAACTTTATTTTGGCACTTTTGGTTATTCTTGTTGCAGTTGCCTCCTGCAGTTTTACCAATAAGTCTTTTGATAACGACGACAAGGATAAATTTTTATTGGAACTGATTTCCTACGTTTTGGAAAAAGGGCATTATGAGCCCAAAGAAGTCAACGATAGCTTCAGCTCCAATGTTTTTGATGATTTTATAGACATCATCGACCCTACCAAAAGATACTTTCTAAAAAGTGACATCAGGGAATTTGAAAAATACAGGTTTATGATCGATGATGAGATCAGAAATACCGATATTGAATTTTTCAATACCGTATACCAGCGTTTAATGGTACGAATGGATGAAGCCAAGGGTATTTATAAAGAAGTACTAGCTACGCCTTTTGACTATACGCTTGATGAATCCATTGAAATCGATTATGACGAACAAGATTTTGCGGCCAACAAAAAAGAACTTAAGGAACGTTGGAGAAAACAGCTAAAGTACAATACCCTAAACGTTTTTGACAATAAGATAGACAATATTATCTCCGATGCAAATCAGGAAGCAGCTTCGAATTCCGATGGGATATTGGCTTTTAATGATATTCCTAGCACTGTTGATAAGGTAACTACAGAGGAAGAGGCAAGAGAAGTAACCAAAAACACCTTGGACGAATTTTTCGATTTTGTGGGTGATTTGGAACGAAAAGATTGGTTTGTACAATACTTGAACACCATTGTAGAGGAGTTTGACCCCCACACTTTTTACTTTGCTCCTGAAGAAAAGGAAAAATTTGACATTGGTATGTCCGGTAAGTTTGAAGGTATCGGAGCCCGATTGCAGAAAAAGCCTGAAGGAGCCAAAATCGTGGAAATTATTTCCGGTGGCCCCGTTTGGAGAGATCAGTCGCTTGAAGTTGGAGATCAAATACTCAAAGTGGGGCAAGAGGGTGAGGAGCCTATCAATATTGTGGGCATGCGATTGGAAGATGCCATTAAATTGATCAAGGGCCCAGAGGGAACCGTGGTTGATTTGACAGTAAGAAAAGTAGACGGAACCATTGAAACGGTTTCGATAACCAGAGATGTTGTGGAATTGGAGGAATCCTACGCTAAATCAGCAACTATTGATGCTGGTGAACAAAAGTATGGATTGATCAATCTTCCAAAATTCTATGTGGATTTTGAAGATTACTCCGAAAGAAACGCAGCAACCGATGTGGCCAAGGAATTGGAACGTTTAAAAGAAGCAGGCGCAGAAGGAATTATTTTGGATTTGCGCGACAACGGTGGAGGATCTTTAAAAACGGTTGTCGAAATGGCAGGATTGTTCATTAAGGATGGACCTATCGTTCAGGTTCGTTCCTCTGGCCAACGCAAAGAAGTTCACGAGGACAAGGATGAGCGTATCCAGTGGGATGGACCATTGGTTATCTTGGTGAACGAACTATCCGCCTCCGCCTCGGAAATATTGGCCGCTGCCATGCAAGATTACAAAAGAGCGGTAATCATTGGAAGCAAACAAACTTTCGGAAAGGGAACCGTTCAAAATGTAATTCCTTTGGACAATATTGTAAGGGGCAACGAACACGGAGATTTGGGAGCCATTAAATTGACAACCCAAAAATTCTACCGAATCAACGGTGGGTCTACCCAGTTGGAAGGTGTAAAGAGCGATATCGTGGTTCCGGACCGGTACAGTTATATAGATCTTGGGGAACGTGACCAGCAAAACCCACTTGGATGGGATAAAATTACCCCTGCGGATTACGAAGTTTGGGATGGCTATATTGATTTTGATGAAGCCGTAAAAAACAGTAAAGAACGTATGGCGAAAAATGAGCAGATCAAGCTTATTGAGGAAAATGCCAAATGGTTGAAAGAGCAGCAAGATGAAAACACCATTTCCCTTAAATACGATGCTTATGTAAGCAAAGAACAAGAAGCCAAAAAGCGTTCAGAAAAGTTCAAGAGCCTGAGGGATTACGATTCCAAACTGTCTTTTAGCTCCTTGCAATACGAGAAGGAGCTATTTACCCAAGATTCTGTTCTCAGGGAAAAAAGAGATAGATGGCATAAAGACCTAGCACGAGACATTTATGTTGAAGAAGCTGTGAACGTGCTAAAAGATCTTCACAAGAACAATATCAAGAGAGAAGAAAATAAATTGGCTAGCGTAAAAGGATAGTCGTTTATAAAAAATAGTATTAAAAGCCAACTCTTATGGGTTGGCTTTTTTTATGCAACTTTACGAACTCGTCTTGAGTTGTCATATTCAGGCGAAAATTAAAGATTTTGTGCCAGGAAGAAGGCTTTTTTGAACCAGATAGCGGCTACGGGGCGAGAAAAAGACAAAATGCGGGTGCAAAAGATAAATTTGCAGCAAATATCGGGAACTCCAGGCGAGTTCTATCAGTACAATAGTTGACTAAATGAAGAACAGAACAATTTATGCCCTGCTCATAACACTATGTGTTATTGGCTTCTGGTTGTTTGAAAATTTCTACACCCCGGCAACCTATTCCAATCCAAATGGAGCAAAGGGAGACTTGGTCCATACCGATTTTTTACCCTATTCCACAACAGGCGAAGTAGTGCAACATGCCTACTATACACTTTCTTATAGTGAACCCCACGAACAGGCAGAGTGGGTGGCATACACCCTTAAAAGGGAACATCTTACCTATGAGGATAGGGAACGCCCCTATTTTATTGAAGATCCAAAGGTGAAAACAAAATCGGCAGATTGGTGGAATTACAGAGGTTCTGGGTACGATAGGGGGCATTTGCTTCCTGCTGGTGACCGACGGTTTTCTGAACAGGCCTATAACGAGACTTTTTATACAAGCAACATAAGTCCGCAGAACAAATACTTTAATGCTGGGATTTGGAACCGATTGGAACAAAAAGTACGTTATTGGTGCAAAAAATATGGCGATTTAATTGTCGTCACCGGAGGTGTATTGGAAAATGGTTTAGAAGAGATTGGGAGCGAGGATATAGATGTGCCGAACTCTTTTTACAAGATTGTGTTGAAAGGTAATGGTGGAGGAGCGCAAGTACTGGCATTTTTGATTCCAGCAGAAGAAAGTCAAGAACCACTTCAAAACTTTGTAGTGCCCGTTGATGAAATCGAGGAGAAAACAGGCATTGATTTTTTTCAAAACCAACCTGAAAACTGGCAATCAGCAATGGAAGCTCGGGTTGATACCCAAGATTGGAAATTTTAAATACCGTCCTTCAAGCGGTTGGAATCCAGTTTTAGAAAGATGAACAATAGCATCGTAAAAAAGATCAATCCAGAACCTCCATAACTAAAAAAGGGCAGTGGAACCCCAATGGTAGGTAACAGTCCGATCACCATTCCAATATTGATGAAATAGTGGAACACCAAAATCGAAATCACCCCATAACCATACATTCGACTAAAGTCGCTTTTTTGTCGTTCTGCGATATAAATCAACCGCAAAAAAAATAAGGAAAACAATAGAATTACGGCAGAAGTGCCTAAAAACCCCCATTCTTCGCCCACCGAGCTAAATATATAATCCGTATGCTGCTCGGGCACAAAATCCCCTTTGGTCCGTGTACCCTCCATAAATCCTTTTCCGGTAAAACCGCCCGATTCGATGGCTTTTTCGGATTGATAGGTGTTGTAGCCAATGGTCTGTCGGATTTCATCAAGCTTTTCTTCGTCCTTTTCCAAACTCAACCATAAAGAAAAACGATCTCTGTGACGTTGTTCAAATACATTTTCAAACACAAAATTTACAGATAGGGAAAAGAGTATCGAAACAACAATCACCCCAACAACGGGGAGTATTGGAATTTTTACGGATGCCTTTTTGAATGTGTAGATCAATAGGGTTAAAATGATCAATCCTATGGTGACCCAAACAGTTCCGAACATTAAAGTTGTAGCAAATAAAACGACCGAAAAAATGAGGATGCCCAAGTAATAGATGGGAAAACCTTCTCTAAATAGCACAAAAAAGAGAGAAAAGTAAATAAGTGAGCTTCCTGGATCGGGCTGTGGCAATATCAATAACGCGGGCAATAAGATAATGATCAAGGCATAAATTTGATGCTTTCTTGTCCGAATATCCGTTTGGATGTCGCTTAAAAACTTGGCTAGTGCCAAGGAGGTTGCCACTTTCGCCAACTCCGAAGGTTGAAGGTTAAAAAAACCAAGGTCGTACCAAGAAGTTGCCCCAGCTATGGTTCTTCCGAAAACAAACAAGCCCAAAAGCAAAACAATCGAAACAATATAGAAGATTGAGGCAAAGCGCTCAAAAAATTGGGATTCCACAAAGAGCACGAAGATGATACCCAAAGCGGCAAGGCCTATAAAAAAAAGCTGTTTGCCGTATAAAGTGGAAAAATCAAAAATGGAAGTACTGGCTTCGCCCACCGATGTGGAGTAAATATTGATCCAACCAATAAAAACCAAAATTGCGTAGAGGATTACGGTAATCCAATCCAATCTGCCAAAAGGCCCCCTACCACTCATATTCGTTTATTTCAAAAGGTTCGCCACTATATGGTTTGGCATACTCGTGTTCCAATGTTTTTTCCAGCATGCGCTTTTCTAAATCTTTTCGGGTAATCTCCCCTTTAATGTATTTTTCTATCAAAAGTGAGGCAATGTGACCCGCATAGCGTGATCCGTAATACCCATTTTCAATATAGACCGCTAGGGCAATTTGAGGATTTTCTATAGGTGCAAAGGCCACAAAAACCGAATGATCCGTAAGTTGCATGCGTTCACCATTGACCCGGATATAATTTTCCACAGTACCTGTTTTTCCAGCTATCTCAATACCTGGAATTTGGACCCACCTTGCTGTTCCATAATTATACACATTGGCCATGCCCTCAATTACAGGTTCAAAATGTTTTCTGTCTATGGTGGTGTATCGGGGCTCGGTGTATTTAGGGTCTATTTTTCCATTGTTGCCAACACTTTTAATAATGTGAGGGGTATAAAAATAGCCTCGGTTAGCAATGGCAGCTGTCATGTTGGCCAATTGTAAGGGTGTGGCAGCAATTTCCCCTTGCCCTATGGAATTGGATATAATGGTGGATGCTGCCCATCTGCCATCTCCGTACCATTTATCATAATAAGCCACATCTGGAATCCTTCCAGGGGCGCCTGTGGGAAGGTCAGTGCCTAAAAAATCGCCCAGGCCAAAACTTTTCATGTGCTTTTCCCACATATCCATGCCTTTGTCGGTAGTCTCGTATTTGTCAAAAATCTTTCGGAACACACCGGCAAAATAAGCATTGCACGATTGGTAAATACCTGAATTTAAATCTCGAATTCCACCACCACAATGACATCCCCTGAGCGTATTGCCTACATAGAACCCGTGATAGCACCTAAACTTGGTTTGGGTATCTATTACCCCTTCTTGCAGGCCCACCAAGGCATTAAGTGTTTTAAAAGGTGATCCAGGGGAAGGCTGTGCTAAAATAGAACGGTCCCATGTAGGTTTGGATATGGTATCATAATGTAGTTTGCTATAATTTTCGGAACGTTCCCTGCCTACCAAAAGGGCGGGGTCGTAGGTCGGGCCCGAAATCATGGCCAATATTTCTCCTGATTTGGGTTCAATGGCCACAATGCCCCCACGTTTGCCGTGCATCAATTTTTCCCCATACTCCTGCAGAGTCTTGTCCAAGGTAATGTGAATCTCTTTGCCCTGTTTGGGAAGGGTGTCCAATTTTCCGTCTTTGTAAGGCCCAATATCCCTGTTAAAACGGTCTTTCTGAATATGCTTGACACCTTTTTGGCCTCTCAATATTTCTTCATATTGCTTTTCAATACCTGTACGTCCTTTTAATTCTCCGGCAACATAATACGGATTGTTTTTGAGGTCCCATTCGTTTACCTCACTAATGTAGCCCAGTACATTGGCCGCACTTTTGGTGTTGTAATAGCGCAACGACCTCTTTTGGATATAAAAGCCGGTAAAGTGCCGCATTTTTTCCTGAAGCTTGGCATAATCCTCTTTGGAGAGCTGGGGTACCAAAACAGAGGGCAGCCGAGGAGAATAAATTCTCGCTTTTTCCATTTTGGAAAGGAATTCAAGTTTATCAATACCCAAAAGACTGCAAAATTCCAGAGTGTCCAAAGGTTTTACTTCCCTTGGTATGACCATAACGTCGTATGCAGGTTGATTGCCTACCAATAGTTTGCCGTCCCTGTCGTAAATATAGCCTCTTTCAGGATAGTCGTAGACTTTTTTTATGGCGGGATCATCCAATATTTGATCGGGCGAAAACCGAAACAATTGAAGATAGGATAACCTGCCAATAAATGTGAATCCTATAAGTACAACAATGGATGACAGCAATAATTTCTTCATGACCAACCTAAATTCTAGGGCTTCTTAATATACACCAACGATAAAAACTACGTTTTTATTCGCTTTTTGGACTAAAAAGTGAACTGAATAATACACAAAGTATTAAAGTTACAATACCTGTGGCGAAAACTTTCTTCAAAATTAATAGGATATGGGCGATACTTAAAATTTCAAACGAAAAGAATATTAGATGATGGATAAAAACGAGCAAAGCCATAAAGGTGATACGCTGTACCTTGGTGGTGTTCTTAAAGCTGAAACTTTGAAAATCGTAGTTTACGCCAAAACAAAACCGCATAATGGCGGGTCGCGCATAGGCAATGGTAACCGACGCCAATGCATTCAAGGCAAGGGTGTCAGAAAAAATATCGATGACCAGCCCCAATAAAAATGCTATAAGCATAAAAAGTGCCCTGTTCCCTTTGATGGGGTACCAATAAAAGAAAATCACATAGACAAAAGGATTTATAAAACCCAGAAAGTTGAGATTGTTAAATATCAAAATCTGTGTGATGACCAACAACACAAATCGCAGCATATTTATGATCAGGGTATTGTTCATTCTATGGTTCTGGATTCTAATTCCTCAATCTCCTCTTTGTCTTTATTCTCTATAAGATATACATTTTTGATGTTGGCCATATCCGAAAACAGTTCCACATCGATATCGTAAAAGCTCTTTGATGCGTTCAAGTCGTATTTTTTAATGATTCCAATGGGAACGTTTTCTGGAAAAATACTGGACATGCCCCCAGTTACAATAGTGTCGCCAACGACCAAGGGAACCAAGCGGGGAATGTCAATCAATTGTACAACCTTATAATCTTTAGTGTCCCAAATCAAGGAACCAAAGTATTCGGTGCCCTTAATTTTTGCGTTGATGTTGGATTTGGTGTTCAGCACACTTTGTACCGTGGCAAAATTATTGGAGACATTCTCTACGATTCCCAAAATTCCATCGGTGGTAATTACGCCCATATCTTGTTGTACCCCATCTTTCTCTCCTTTGTCAATTAAAACATAATTTCTGGGAGAGGTAAAACTATTCTTGATAAGCCTTGCGTCCAATACCTGATAGACGGCCAAAGTGGAATCCAAAGGTTCGATACTATCATATTGGGCGTTGAATAGCATTTTGCGTAACTGCTGATTTTCCTCGACCAATCGTTTATTTTCTTCTTGTAGATTAAAATATGAAGACACATCTGACCCAGCACCGTAAATACTTCCAGACACCCATCGGGATGAATTAAAAAATCTGGATTGATGATAGGAATGGGAGCGAATCGTCATCACCAATGCGATAAACGCAAAAAAAGCATACAAAAATGCATTTCGGTAGCGTAAAACAAAATTGATGATGCGTTGCATGCAATCGTATCGTTAAGAAGGTTTTTCAACTCCTTGAAGGTAATAGAACCGCAGAAAATACAAGTCTATTTTATTAAAATACTTTTATAGCGCTCCAAGTTTTTAAGAGCAATGCCCGTACCCCGCACAACGGCCCTCAAAGGATCTTCGGCGATGTACACGGGCAAATCGGTTTTTTGGGAAAGCCTTCTGTCCAAACCTCGGAGCATGGATCCACCACCTGCCAAATAAATACCTGTATTGTAAATATCCGCTGCAAGTTCGGGTGGGGTTTGTGACAAGGTTTCCATAACGGCATCCTCTACCCTTAAAATACTTTTGTCGAGTGCTTTGGCAATCTCTCTGTAGGAAACATGGACCTGTTTTGGTTTTCCCGTCAATAGGTCGCGGCCTTGTATGGATTTATCCTCTGGTGGGGATTTCAAATCCTCGGTAGCCGAACCAATCTCTATTTTGATGGCCTCGGCGGTGCTTTCGCCCACGTACAAGTTATGTTGGGTCCGCATATAGTAGATAATATCGTTGGTGAACACATCACCAGCAATTTTTACGGATTTGTCACAAACAATACCACCAAGTGCAATGACCGCAATCTCCGTAGTACCACCGCCTATATCCACGATCATGTTTCCTTTCGGTTGCATAATGTCCAGACCAATACCAATGGCAGCGGCCATTGGTTCGTGAATCAAGTATACTTCTTTACCGTTTACACGTTCAGCAGATTCGCGTACCGCACGCATTTCCACTTCAGTAATCCCAGAAGGAATACAAATGACCATGCGAAGTGCTGGCGGGAACCATTTTTTCTTGAGTGCCGGAATATTTTTGATGAACATACTGATCATCTTTTCCGAAGCATCGAAATCGGCAATTACCCCGTCTTTCAACGGTCGTATGGTTTTGATGTTTTCATGGGTTTTCCCCTGCATCATGTTGGCTTCGCGGCCCACCGCGATTATTTTCCCCGATACACGGTCCCTTGCCACAATGGAAGGACTGTCCACAACCACTTTGTCCAAGTGGATGATCAGGGTATTTGCAGTACCAAGGTCAATGGCAATTTCCTCGGTCATGAAATCAAAAAATCCCATACAAATTGTCTGTTTTTCGGATTAACGGTAAAATTTAACGGCTAAAGTACTAAAATTAATGTTTAAAATGTCTTGTACCCGTCATCACCATGGCCAATCCATTTTCGTTGCAATAATCGATGCTCAATTGATCCTTGATTGACCCCCCGGGTTGAATCACACTTTTAATGCCCGCGTTGTCCGCAATTTCCACACAATCGGGAAAGGGGAAGAACGCATCGCTGGCCATAACCGCACCGTTCAAATCAAAGTTAAAGGATTGTGCTTTGTGGATGGCTTGGTTCAATGCATCAACACGCGATGTTTGCCCAGTTCCGCTTGCACACAATTGTTTGTTCTTCGCCAAAACAATGGTATTACTTTTAGTGTGCTTGCACAATTTAGAGGCAAAAATCAAGTCCTCAATTTCTTCTGGAGTTGGCTTTTTGTCGGTCACGGGGTTCAGATCCTCCTTTGTGTCGGTTTTGGAATCCTTATCCTGGACCAAAACACCGTTCAAGCAAGTTCTCACCAAAGTGTCTGGCAAGTCAATTTCATTTTGGACAAGAATAATTCGATTCTTCTTGCCTTTCAAAACTTCCAAAGCATCATCCGCATAACCTGGAGCAATCACCACTTCACAGAACAATTTGTGAATTTCTTCGGCTGTAGGCTTGTCAATTTCAACATTGGAAATTAAAATACCACCAAAGGCTGAAACCGGGTCACCGGCCAATGCATCCACATAGGCTTTATGAATATTGCTTCGAGTGGCCAATCCACAGGCATTGTTGTGTTTTAAAATGGCAAAAGTCGGGTCATCGTTTTTAAACTCACCCATTAAGTTTACGGCAGCATCCACATCCAAAAGGTTGTTGTAGGACAGTTCCTTACCGTGAAGCTTGGAGAACATCGCATCAAAATCACCAAAAAAGAATCCTTTTTGATGTGGGTTTTCGCCGTAGCGCAATACCTGACCTTTGGTCTCGCTGATTTTTAATACGGTTTCTTCTTTCTCTTTGTTGAAGTAGTTGAAAATGGCCGTATCGTAATGTGAGGAAATATTGAAGGCCTTGGTTGCAAAACGTTTGCGGTCTTCCAAGCTAGTGCTTCCGTTTCCTTCGGAAATCACATTCAAAAAGTCTTCGTAATCCTCCATGGACGATACACAAAGCACATCTTTAAAGTTTTTGGCGGCGGCCCTGATGAGAGAGATGCCCCCTATGTCTATTTTTTCAATAATATCTTGTTCCGATGCGCCACTGGCAACGGTTTTTTCAAAAGGATAAAGATCTACGATCACAATGTCCAACTGTGGAATATCAAATTCCTTCATTTGGGAAACATCGCTCTCGTTGTCCTGTCTGTTCAAAATTCCACCAAAAACCTTTGGGTGCAGTGTTTTTACGCGTCCCCCCAAAATGGACGGGTAACTGGTAACATCCTCAACAGGTACCACGTTGATACCTAGATCACGGATAAATTTTTCGGTACCTCCTGTGGAATAAAGAGTTACACCAAGTTCGTCCAATTTTTTTACGATGGGTTCCAGTCCATCCTTATGAAATACGGAAATTAATGCGGCAGAGGCTTTTTTGGCAGTCATCTTCTATGTCTTAAAATCAATTTATTAAGCGCACAAAAGTACTTTTTTTGAAGCTAAAAAGCAGAACGGTTTATCAACAAAATGGGAGAAGTTTTACAAAATTTCAGCAACGTTTTGGTTGATGAATTCCAAAAAACGTTCATCTTCTTCCGTAAATGGGTCCTGCGTATTGGAGTCGATGTCGATTTGGCCCACATTTTCGCCATTCACGAACAACGGGACAACAATCTCTGCTTTTACTGTAATGCTGCAGGCAATATAATTGTCCTGCGCCGCTACATCGGGTACCACAAAGTTCTGATTGCTCACGGCAACCTGTCCGCAAATACCTTTGCCAAAGGGGATAATGGTGTGGTCGGTGGGAGTGCCAGCGTAGGGGCCCAATTTCAATTCTTCCTTGTCGCCATTTTTAAAGTAGAACCCGACCCAATCGTAATAATCGATATTATTGCGCAAAAGTTCACAGATTTCTCCCAAACGGGTATCTACTGATTTGTTTTCGTCTCTTACGATTTCAAGTACTTTGGGTTCCAATGATTTTAGCATGAGGTGATTTTTTTTGCAAATGTATTGAATAGTGGTTTTGTACAACAAAAGAAAGTAAGCTTACAGCCTAAAACAGATAAAGTTCTGTTAAGCAAAGCAATAAATGTTAATATTTTGTAGTTTTGTAGTCGGATGAAACAGTTTTTCCATCAAATAGGATCCTCGGTAATGGCACTTTTGCTTTTGGCCTCCACGGTTTCGTGGACGGTGGACAAGCATATTTGTATGGGCCGTGTGATGGATATTTCCTTTTTTGCCCATGCCGACGATTGTGGTATGGACTTGGATATGGAAAAATCGTGTTGTGATGATGAGTCGTTCACTGTTCAAGGTCAGGACGACCTTAAAATCTCCTTTGAAAATTTTAGTCTGGATCAACAAGTCTTTTTGGTAAGCTTTGTCCATACCTATTTTTAACTTTTCGAAATTGATCCCGGAGAACCAAGCTCGTTCAACGAGTACAACCCACCTCCGTTGATACGGGATGTACAGGTTCTAGATCAGACTTTCCTTATTTGATTTAACATAGATTGAATTTTCCCGATTCAAGTGATTGGGCAGCTGCGTTTATACGCGTTTTTGAGTTGATCTAATGTCTAAATCAAACCTTTATGCTGAACAAAAGCATTAAATTTTTAATAGAGAATAAATTGGTGGCCGTGTTGCTCCTGCTGGTTTTTATGGCATGGGGCATTGTAAGCACGCCTTTTAATTGGGATACTGGAGGTATTTTGCCCAGTAACCCTGTGGCCGTGGATGCCATTCCCGATATTGGGGAAAACCAACAGATCGTTTTCACCAAATGGCCCGGACGCTCCCCACAAGATATTGAAGATCAGATCACCTACCCGTTAACGACTTCTTTATTAGGTATTCCAGGGGTGAAGACCATCCGAAGTTCTTCCATGTTCGGGTTTTCTAGCATCTATATCATTTTTGAAGAGGATGTGGAGTTCTACTGGAGTCGCAGTCGCATTTTGGAAAAACTCAATTCACTCCCAAATAACTTATTGCCCGATGGTGTAAATCCGGCCTTGGGACCAGATGCCACAGCTTTGGGACAGATTTTTTGTACACTTTGGAGGGTCGCGATAAAAATGGCAATGTAACGGGTGGATGGGATTTGCAAGAGTTGCGCAGTGTACAGGATTACTACGTAAAATATGCGCTTTCTTCTGCATCGGGCGTATCTGAAGTAGCCTCCATCGGTGGTTTTGTGCAAGAATACCAAGTGGATGTGGACCCTGAACTGATGAAGCAGTACAATGTGGGGCTAGATCAGGTCGTCAAAGCCGTAAAGCAGAGCAATAGGGATATTGGGGCACAGACCTTGGAAATCAACAAAGCAGAATATTTGGTTCGTGGTCTCGGCTACATCAAATCGTTGGATGACATCAAAAATGCGGTTGTAATGGCTACAGACTATACCTCCATTCGCGTGCAGGATGTGGCCCATGTTTCTTTAGGGCCTGCCGTTCGTCGCGGAATTTTGGACAAGGAAGGAGCCGAAGTAGTTGGTGGTGTGGTTGTGGCCCGATATGGAGCCAATCCGTTGGAGGTCATCAACAATGTGAAAGATCAAATAAAAGAGTTGAGTGCGGGACTTCCATCGAAAGAATTGAAAGATGGGACCACCTCGCAATTGACCATTGTTCCCTTTTATGATAGAACGGAACTCATTCAAGAAACCTTGGGAACCTTGAACGAAGCCTTGACGCTCGAAATTCTCATCACTATTTTGGTCATTGTGGTCATGGTGTTCAACCTTCGAGCTTCTATTCTGATTTCTGGCCTGCTTCCCGTTGCTGTTCTTATGGTGTTTATCTCTATGAAGCTATTTGGGGTAGACGCCAATATTGTGGCCTTGTCAGGTATAGCCATCGCTATTGGAACCATGGTCGATGTTGGGGTCATTCTCTCCGAGAATATAATCCGGCACATGGATGAGAATGATCAAAATTTATCGACCAATGAGGTGGTGTATAATGCCACTTCCGAGGTTTCAGGAGCAATTTTAACGGCCGTATTGACCACGATTATCAGTTTTATACCCGTATTCACTATGGTCGGTGCCGAAGGAAAATTGTTCCGACCATTGGCCTTTACCAAGACCATGGCATTGACGGCCTCCATCATTGTAGCGCTCTTTTTGATTCCGCCTTTTGCAGCCATTATTTTTAAGAAGAAAAAACAAAATCCCATCTTTAAATATATGTGGAACGGTATTTTGATGGCATTAGGCTTGGTTGCCATCGGTTTCGGATATTGGTTGGGCTTGGCATTGCTGGTGTTTGGCGTTTTTGGAGTCCTCAAATTGAGGAAATTTATTGATGGGAAACAAGCTGGAATGCTCAACGTAGGTATCTGCCTTGGAACGATTGTTTTCTTATTGGCAAGCTATTGGAGACCTTTGGGCTTTGATCGTAGTATTGCCATCAATCTACTGTTTGTAAGTTTGATATGTGCTGTTTTATTAGGCGTATTTTACCTGTTCAGACAATATTACAGTCGCATTTTGACATGGGCATTGGAAAACAAACTGCTATTTCTTTCTATTCCTTCTGTAATCGTTGTCTTCGGATTTATGATCATGCGCGACACAGGGGAGGAATTTATGCCCTCGCTCAATGAAGGCTCATTCCTTTTGATGCCCACTTCCTTGCCCCATGCAGGAGTTGAAGAAAACAAAAGGGTGTTGCAACAGTTGGATATGGCCGTGGCCACTATTCCAGAGATTCAAACCGTAGTGGGAAAAGCAGGACGGACCGAATCCGCGTTGGATCCCGCACCACTTTCCATGTACGAGAATATTATCCAGTACCGTTCGGAGTATCAAAAAAATGATACAGGAAGTCCACAGCGATTCAAGGTTAATGCGGACGGTTATTTTGAATTGGGCAATGGAAAAGTGCTCGCCAATCCAAATTTGGAAGTCAGCAACGAACAAAAGTATGCTGAAAACCATGTAAGCGAACCATTGCGAATCGATAGGAAGCTTTTAATTCCCGATGATGATGATGGGGAGTATTTCCGTAATTGGCGTCCCGAGATCAAAAGTCCGGATGATATTTGGAACGAAATCGTAAAGGTCACCAAATTGCCAGGCGTTACTTCAGCACCCAAATTGCAACCTATTGAAACGCGTTTGGTGATGCTCCAAACAGGGATGCGCGCTCCGATGGGTATTAAGGTGAAAGGTCAGGATTTAAAGGAAATCGAAAACTTTGGCCTTCAATTGGAACCCATTTTAAAAGAAACTGCTGGGGTTAAGGATGAAGCCGTTTTTGCAGACCGAATCGTAGGGAAGCCCTATCTGCTCATCGATATTGACCGTGAAAAATTGGTGCGCTACGGACTTGTAATTGAAGATGTGCAACAAATTCTTGAGGTGGCCATTGGCGGTATGAATTTGACCCAAACCGTGGAAGGAAGGGAGCGCTATGGTGTTCGGGTGCGCTACCCAAGGGAACTTCGGGAAAACCCAACCGATTTGGAAAATATTTATGTTCCGGTGCAAAAAGGAAGTCCCGTTCCATTGAGCGAACTGGTAAGCATTCGATACGAGCAGGGACCACAAGCGATTAAGAGCGAAGACACCTTTTTGGTGGGCTATGTGCTATTTGATAAGCAAGATGGCTATGCAGAGGTCAATGTGGTGGAAAATGCACAGGCCAAGATTGAAGAAAAAATAGAAAGTGGCGAATTGGTGGTGCCAAAAGGCATCAGCTATAAATTTACCGGGACGTATGAGAACCAGTTGCGAGCCGAGAAAACCTTGTCCGTGGTGGTTCCCTTGGCATTGTTGATCATCTTCTTGATTCTTTATTTCCAGTTTAGGTCGGTTGCTACTTCCCTAATGGTTTTTTCTGGAATTACGGTGGCTTTTGCAGGTGGCTTTTTAATGATTTGGTTCTATGGTCAGGATTGGTTTCTAAACTTCAATTTTATGGGTGAGAACCTGCGTGACCTTTTCCAAATGCATACGATTAACCTGAGTGTGGCTGTCTGGGTCGGTTTTATTGCCCTGTTCGGTATTGCTACCGATGACGGGGTGGTGATGGCCACCTACCTTACCCAAACTTTTGACAAGAACAAACCCAACAATTTAAAAAGCATCCGTACCTCGGTACTGGAAGCAGGCGAAAAACGTATCCGGCCTTGTTTGATGACCACAGCGACCACCATTTTGGCACTTTTGCCCGTGCTTACCAGTACAGGAAGAGGGAGTGATATTATGATTCCGATGGCCATTCCAAGTTTTGGAGGGATGTTGATTGCATTGATCACCTTGTTTGTGGTGCCCGTGCTATTCAGTTGGAAAAGTGAGTTGCAACTTAAAATGCAAAACAGATGAAAAGGAGATTCATATACATTGTATTTGCCTTAACAGCTTTTGGGGTTAACGCCCAGTCCTTGGAAAGCTATTTGCAAGAAGCTGAGTTGAACAGTCCAAAGATTCAAGCCTTGGAACTTCGCTATAACATCGCAAAGGAAAAGGTGGTCGAAATGAACACTTTGCCCAATACCACCATAGCGGCAGGATATTTTGTGAGCGAACCAGAGACCAGGACAGGGGCACAGCGTGCCAGATTTTCGGTATCGCAAATGTTACCTTGGTTCGGAACGATCACCGCACGGGAAAACTATGCAAGTTCCATGGCGGAGACCGAGTATGCAGAAATTGTAATCGCCAAACGAAAATTGGCCTTGTCCGTGGCACAATCCTATTATGTGTTGTATGGAATTCAGTCGAAGCAAAAAGTGTTGCAGGAAAATATAGAACTGCTTAAAACCTACGAGACCTTGGCTTTGACCTCTGTTGAAGTGGGAAAGGCTTCCGCGGTTGATGTTTTAAAGCTTCAAATTCGTCAAAATGAATTGCAACAGCAGAAAGAAGTGCTGGAGCAATCCTACCTAGCAGAGCAGGCTGTCTTCAATAATTTGCTGCATCGAGATGAAAGTATTGGGGTTGAGGTGGTGGATGAAATGGATATTCCTGTGGATGAGCCCATTTTCAACAAAGACGATTTGAGCCTTAATCCAGAGTTACTCAAATATGATCAATTGTATGAATCGGTAACCCAATCGGAATTGCTCAACCAAAAGGAAAATGCTCCAAGTTTTGGGATAGGGTTGGATTATATACCTGTTTCGGAACGGGATGATATGGTTTTTAGCGATAACGGAAAGGATATTGTAATGCCGATGGTCACTTTTTCCGTTCCCATTTTCAACAATAAGTTTAAATCGACCACCAAACAGAACGAGCTTCGTCAAAAAGAGATTGAATTCCAAAAAGAAGAACGATTGAACGTGCTGGAAAATGCCTTTGCCAATGCCATTTCGCAACGGAACCAGGCACGCATTGCGCATCAAACCCAAGCAAAAAACCTAAAACAGGCCAAGGATGCCGAAGAAATCCTGATCAAGAACTACGAAACGGGCACCATCGACTTTAACGACGTGCTCGACATTCAAGAGCTGCAATTAAAGTTTCAGACCAATCAAATACAATCGGTGCAGTTGTATTATCTACAATCTGCCATCATCAATTATTTAATTAACAAGTAAATTTAAAATGTCAAAAAATGAGAACAAACATTAGAACTATTATCGGAATCGCATTCGCTTCAGTATTGGTACTTACGGTATCGTGCAAGGGAAAAACGGAAGAAGCAAAAGAAACTTCTACGGAAGCAACCATGGAACATGAAGGCCATGACATGGAAAAGATGGATCATGAAGGGCATGACATGGAAGGCATGGAAACTGCAAAAATGGAAGGCAAGGAATATACCTCCACATATGTGTGCCCAATGCATTGCGAGGGTAGTGGAAGTGATGAAGAGGGTAAATGCCCGGTTTGCGGGATGACCTATGTGTTGAACGAGGAGCACATGGCAGACGGACATACCCACAATTAATTAAAGTTTGAATTGTACCAGCGATGCGGATTAAAGTAAAAAATATGGTTTGCGATAGATGCAAAGGCGTTCTGAGACAAGAGTTTCAGAATGCGGGCATCAAGGTGGTACATATGGATTTGGGAGAAGTCCAATTTTATGACGGAGCCCAATATCAATTGGAGCGTATTCGGGAGATTTTGGTCAAAAATGGTTTTGAATTGATCGAGGGTGTTAATGAAAGTTATATAGCTGACATTAAAAAACACTTGATCAATGCTTTGGATGACGATTTGCACCGGAATCTCTCGAAATACCTGTCAGAAAAAATGAACAAAGATTATTCGGTGCTCAGTAAAATGTTCAGTGCCAAGGAGGGCCTGACCATTGAAAAGTACTTTATCCTCTTGAAAATTGAGCGGGTAAAGGAAGAAATCCAGATGGATAACAAGACATTTTCTGAAATAGCTTATGATTTGAACTATAAGAGCAGTAGCCATTTGGCCAAACAGTTTAAATCGATAACAGGAATGTCCATGAGTGAATACCGAAAAGTGCAAGATTGGAATCGGAGGCCTTTAGATCAAATTGTATAAAAGATACCCAGAATTGTGAAAAGCTTCCAGCTGGTGTTCAGTTAGTTTTGAAAAAAAAACAAACAAGATGAAACATACCTATCACATACACGGAATGAGCTGTAATGGCTGTAGAAATCATGTAGAAGGAACCCTTTCCAAAGTGGATGGGGTTACCGGGGTTGAGGTAAATCTGGAAAAAGCCGAGGCCGTGATTGAGATGGAGGAGCACATTCCAATTAAAAAGTTCGAGGAAGCTTTGGAAAAAGATGGAGGCGGTTACAGTATTCATGCCGAAGGCCACCATCATAAACCAAAGAAAAAAGAGAAAAAACCGGTTTCCAATGGAAATGGCACTTTTTATTGCCCAATGCAATGCGAGGGAGACAAAACCTATGATGAACCCGGCGATTGTCCTGTTTGTGGGATGGATTTGGTGGAGGAACAAAATACGTCCACGAGCTCCAAACAACAATGGACCTGTCCCATGCATCCCGAAGTGGTGGAAGATGGCCCAGGTTCCTGCCCAAAATGTGGAATGGAGTTGGTTCCCAAAGAACCGGAAGCCAGTGCAGAGGAAAAAACCTATAAAAAACTGCTCAAGAAATTTTGGGTAGCGGTAGCTTTTACGCTACCCATTTTCTTAATAGCCATGAGCGATATGATTCCCAGTAATCCGTTTCATGAGTTAATGGTGCCCAAATATTGGAATTGGGTTCAGTTTGTCCTATCGCTTCCCGTGGTTTTTTACGCCACATGGATGTTTTTTGAAAGAGCTTATCGAAGCATCAAAACGTGGAACCTGAACATGTTTACCTTGATTGGTATCGGTGCGGGCGTGGCTTTTATATTTAGTGTGCTCGCATTGTTGTACCCAGGATTTTTTCCTGACCAGTTCAAGGGGGAAACAGGTGCGGTTCACGTCTATTTTGAGGCAGCAACCGTAATTCTCACTTTGGTGCTTTTGGGCCAATTGTTAGAGGCTAGGGCGCACAGCAAAACCAATAATGCGGTAAAGGAACTATTGAAATTGGCCCCCAACAAAGCGATCAAAGTTGTGGATGGGGAAGAAGTTGAGGTAAGTATTGATGATATAGAAAAGGATGATATTCTCCGTGTGAAACCTGGTGAAAAAATTCCTGTGGACGGTATCATTACGGAAGGAGACACTTCAGTGGACGAATCCATGATCACAGGAGAGCCCATTCCAGTTGAAAAAGCAGTGGATGACAAAGTAAGCAGCGGAACCATCAATGGGAATCAAACCTTTTTGATGAAAGCTGAAAAAGTGGGTAGCGACACCTTGCTTTCACAAATCATCAAGATGGTGAACGAAGCTAGCCGAAGCCGTGCACCTATTCAAAATTTGGCCGATAAGGTATCCGCCTATTTTGTGCCAGCAGTTGTCATCATTTCTATTTTGACATTCGCTGTTTGGGCGATATGGGGTCCCCAACCAACCTATGTTTACGCCTTGATCAATGCCATTGCCGTATTGATTATCGCCTGTCCATGTGCACTCGGTCTCGCCACACCTATGTCCGTAATGGTAGGAGTAGGAAAAGGTGCCCAAAACGGAGTGTTGATCAAAAATGCCGAAGCTTTGGAGAAAATGGCCGATGTGGACACCCTGATCATTGATAAAACGGGTACCATCACCGAAGGCAAACCCACTTTTGATCATTTAGAGGTGTTTTCAGATGATTATTTAAAAGAAGAATTGCTGCAATATCTAGTGTCGGTAAATGCCAATAGCGAACACCCTTTGGCACAAGCGACGGTGAATTATGGCAAGGAAAAGGATGTTGAAATTCTAAAAACGGAATCTTTTAATGCCGTGACGGGTATGGGTGTTGAAGGCAAGATCAAGGATTTAGAGATTCAGTTGGGGAACATCAAATTGATGGAAAAAGCCAATGTTGACATCTCTGATGATATGAAGGATAAAGTCAAAAAAGCACAAGGGAAAGGTAAAACGGTTTCCTATTTGGCCATTGATGGTAAATGTCACGGTTTTGTGGCCATTGGAGATAAAATCAAGGAGACAAGTGCCAATGCCATCAAAGCAATTCAAGATAAGGGGATAAAGGTGATCATGCTTACGGGCGACAATGAAACGACCGCAAAAGCAGTAGCTGGTCAATTACATTTGGATGATTTTAAGGCCGAAACCTTGCCCGAAGATAAAATGAAGGAAGTGGAACAGCTTCAAAACAACGGCAGAGTGGTCGCCATGGCCGGTGATGGAATCAACGATGCGCCTGCCTTGGCCAAAAGCGATTTGGGTATTGCCATGGGCACGGGCACCGATGTGGCCATAGAAAGCGCCATGATCACTTTGGTAAAAGGCGACTTGCATGGCATTGTAAAAGCACGGAACCTTAGTGAGGCCGTGATGAAAAACATAAAACAAAACTTATTTTTTGCATTGATATACAACACCATTGGTGTTCCAGTAGCTGCAGGGGTGCTCTATCCCTTTTTTGGGATTTTGCTTTCGCCTATGATTGCGGCCCTGGCCATGAGCTTTAGCTCGGTGTCGGTTATAGCCAATGCATTGCGATTACGAACTAAATCAATCGACTAAAAATAAAATGGTAAAACGAACAACAGCGGTTAAGATTAGAAAAGCCCACAGATATTTGGGGATATTTTTGGGCATTCAATTCATCATGTGGACAGCTAGCGGACTCTACTTCAGCTGGACCGACATTGATGAAATTCACGGAGATCATTTCAGAAACATGGATTATCACCCCGTTGCATTTGATGGACTCATTGGGCTTTCACAAATCAATATTCCATCAAAGATAAATTCGTTGAGCCTAAAGGAAATAGCAGGTAAACCGTATTACTGGATCAATAACGAATATTTGGTAGATGCTAAAAACGGAAACATAAAAGAAGGTGTTTCGGAACAAGAGGCCTTGGCGGTAGCTGAGCGTCATATGTCAACAGAATTAAAAGTCAAAGGGGTTGAGATGATCCATGAGGCCGATAAGCATCATGAGTATCGGGAAAAGAAATTGCCTGCTTATGTGATTACGTATGATTCACCAGAAAACATTAAGGCCTACGTTTCGGAGGCCGATGGTTCGTTTCAAACGGTAAGACATCGAAATTGGAGATGGTTCGATTTTCTTTGGATGACCCACACGATGGATTATGAAAGTCGGGACAATTTTAATACCACCGTGCTTCGTGCTTTTTCCCTTTTGGGATTGATCACGGTACTGAGCGGATTTTTGCTTTGGTTTACCTCGTCGCCAACGATGAGGAAATTGGTTAAACGAAAAAAGTAACACGATGAAAAAGGAAAACATCATATACATTGGAATTGCGGTTGTGGTCGGGCTATTGGTCGGATACCTCATATTTGGGGGAAGTGCCGAGACTACAAACGAAACAGAGCATGACCACAGCACGGAAATTGCCTCGGGCGACATGTGGACCTGTTCCATGCACCCACAGATTATGCAACCGGAACCGGGATCTTGCCCCATTTGCGGGATGGATTTAATTCCGGCAGAAAGTAGTGGAGAGGGACTGATGGCGAATCAAATAAAAATGACCGAGAATGCCATGGTGTTAGCAGGCGTAGAAACCATTATGGTAGGTTCTGGAACAGCAGGAGAGGACCATGTTAAAGTTTCTGGTAAGGTTACTGTGAACCAAGAATCCGATGCAGTTCAATCGGCCTACTTTGATGGGCGGATTGAAAATATTTACATCAATTTTGAAGGAGAAACAGTGCGAAAAGGCCAAAAATTGGCCGCTATTTATGCCCCGGCTTTGGTTTCGGCCCAACAAGAGTTGTTGACCGCTGCCAATTTAAAGGAAACACAGCCCCAATTGTACAAAGCCGTTCGCAACAAATTGAAACTTTGGAAATTGTCCGAAACACAAATCAACGAAATCGAAAGCTCTGGCCTAGTGGTTGAAAATTTTCCGGTGTACTCCAATGTAAGCGGTGTAATCTCCGAAATTATGGTAGAGGAAGGCGATTACATCAAAACGGGTTCACCTTTGTTGAAAGTAGCCAATTTGAATTCGGTTTGGGCTATTTTTGATGCGTATGAAAACCAATTGAGCTTGTTTAAGGAAGGGCAAACGTTGAACGTGACCACCAAATCATACCCTAATGAAACATTCCCTGCCAAAGTTTCCTTTGTTGCTCCCACATTGAACAAGAATACAAGAACCTTGGAGGTTCGTGCAGAACTCGATAACCAAAAGGAGTTGCTTAAACCTGGAATGTTTGTACAGGCCGAAGTTGAGGTTTCAAACAATCAAAACGAATCGTTGACCATACCGGAAAGTTCGGTTTTGTGGACGGGAAAGCGTTCCTTGGTCTATGTACAGCCAAATCCGGACAATGCTATTTTTGAAATGCGCGAGGTGGAGCTCGGAAATTTGAGAAATGGCAGTTATGTGATCAATTCGGGCTTGAAACCGGGTGACTTAGTAGTGGCCAAAGGAACTTTTACGGTAGATGCCGCTGCCCAGTTGCAGGGCAAAAAATCCATGATGAATCAAGATGGAGCCAGAACCAGCATGAATCATGACGGGCATTCGGGTATGGGAAGTACCATGGAAATGAAATTTTCTAAAGAAGCACAATCAAAGTTCAACAACCTTTTAAATATTTATCTGGATTTGAAAGATGCCTTGGTTGCATCAGACCAAGAGCAAACACAAGTGTTGGCACAGCAGGGTACGGAAATTGCTTCAAAAATAAGCGGCTTGCCAATGGATGATATGGGCAAGAGTCACATATCAGAATTAGCCGAACAACTTTCAGAAATTGCTTCAAAAGATATTTTGCAGGCGCAACGGCAGGATTTTGTAGCGCTTTCCCAAAATATGATTCAGATAGGGCAACAAATGAATGAATTGGAAATAAAACTTTATGTACAGCATTGCCCCATGGCGAATAATGATAAAGGGGCCAATTGGCTCAGCTTGGAGGAAGAAATACGAAACCCCTACTATGGGGATGCTATGCTGACATGTGGTAGTGTGGTGGGAACAATCGACTAACTATTTTAGTTAATTTTTAGCCAAATAAAATCTACGGATTCAAATCTGAAATACATTTACCCCAACATTTAAATTATTGACTGATGAAACAAGCAAAGTCAAACGGAAAGTCATCTCCTGCAAAAACGGTAAACCCTGTTGCAAAGAAGACTGCCCAAGCTACTGGTAAGAAGAAGTAACTTGGTTTTTAGGTTCTCCCAGAGAACCGCACAAAAGAAAAGAAAAAGAAAACGCCCCGATGAAAATCGGGGCGTTCCTATTTTTAATCCGAATGGAAATATTATTACATCATGCCTGGCATTCCACCGCCACCTCCCATTGGAGGCATTGCAGGGGCATCTTCCTTAATATCGGTCAATGCACACTCTGTGGTCAAAATCATACCTGAAACAGATGCTGCGTTTTCCAAGGCAATACGGGTTACTTTTTTAGGATCAATGATTCCTGTTTTGAGCATATCCACATATTGGTCGGACTTGGCATCATAACCGAAGTCTTTTTTGCCTTCAAGTACTTTGGCGATAACCACGGAACCTTCACCACCAGCATTCTCTACGATGGTACGCAAAGGGGCTTCAATGGCTTTGGCCACGATTTGTACACCTGTGGTTTCATCCAAAGATTCGGTCGCCAATTTTTCAAGGACCTTTTTGGCTCTTACCAAGGCAACACCACCACCGGCAACAATACCTTCTTCTACAGCGGCACGGGTTGCGTGCAAGGCATCATCCACACGGTCTTTCTTTTCTTTCATTTCTACTTCGGAGGCTGCACCTACATATAATACGGCAACACCACCGGCCAATTTGGCCAAACGCTCCTGAAGTTTTTCCTTGTCGTAATCAGATGTCGTAGTCTCGATTTGAGCTTTGATCTGGTTTACCCTGGCTTTGATGTCATCTGCATTTCCGCTACCGTTTACAATTGTAGTATTGTCTTTGTCAATGGTTACAGTTTCAGCAGTACCCAACATATCCAAAGAGGCGTTTTCCAAAGAGAATCCTCTTTCTTCAGAGATTACGGTACCACCGGTTAGGATAGCGATGTCTTCCAACATAGCTTTTCTTCTGTCACCAAAACCTGGGGCCTTTACAGCAGCAATTTTAAGCCCACCTCTCAATTTGTTTACTACCAAAGTAGCTAGGGCTTGCCCTTCTACGTCTTCAGCGATGATCAAAAGTGGTCTTCCAGATTGTGCTACGGGCTCTAGGATAGGAAGGATTTCCTGTAGGTTGGAGATTTTCTTGTCAAAAAGAAGAATGTAAGGATTCTCCAAATCGGCGATCATCTTGTCCGTATCGGTTACGAAGTAGGGAGAAAGGTATCCTCTGTCAAACTGCATACCTTCTACAACATCAACATAAGTGTCGGTACCTTTTGCTTCTTCAACGGTGATTACACCTTCGTTTCCAACTTTGGCGAACGCTTTGGCGATAAGGTCACCGATAGCTTGATCGTTATTTGCGGAAATAGAAGCAACTTGCTTGATCTTGTCGGAATCGTTGCCCACTTTTTTGGCTTGTTTTTCCAAGTCGGCCACCAAAGCTTCGACAGCTTTGTCGATTCCGCGTTTTAAATCCATGGGATTTGCTCCAGCGGCGACGTTTTTAAGGCCTTCTTTTACAATGGCCTGTGCCAATACGGTTGCGGTAGTGGTACCATCACCCGCTTGGTCGTTGGTTTTGGAAGCAACTTCCTTCACCATTTGTGCGCCCATATCCTCCAGAGCGTCTTCCAATTCAATTTCTTTTGCGACGGATACACCATCTTTGGTTACTTGTGGTGCTCCAAAGGACTTGCTGATGATTACGTTTCTACCTTTTGGCCCCAAGGTTACCTTAACGGCCTCGGCCAATTTGTCAACGCCTCGTTTCAGTCCGTCACGTGCATCTATATCAAATTTAATATCTTTTGCCATTTTATACTCTTATTTTGTCATTCCTGCGGAGGCAGGAATCTTTTGGTTATACTTTTAAGTCTTTTATGGATTCCCGCTGTTGCGGGAATGACATATGGGTTACACTATTGCCAAAATATCGCTTTCGCGCATCATCAAATAATCGGTACCATCAAATTTAAGTTCGGTACCGGCATATTTTCCATAAAGAACGGTGTCGCCTACTTTAACGGTCACTTTTTCGTCCTTGGTTCCAGGTCCAACGGCCACAACAGTTCCTTTTTGTGGTTTTTCTTTAGCGTTGTCCGGGATGATGATACCGGAGGCAGTTTTTGTCTCGGCCTGTAGAGGCTCGATCAAAACCCTGTCTGCCAATGGTTTGATATTTACTTTAGCCATATTTTAATTATTTAGGTGTTTGTTTTAAAAATTCTTGAACGTAAAGGACAGAAATTGTGCCAATGCTCAAAAACTGACATTCTGGAAAACAAAAATGCCAGCTTGTCATTTCAAGCTGGCATTTTTCTATGCTTTGTCACTTTTTGTTATCCAATAGTGTCTACTGGACTTGTTGTGTCGGCAGGTGGAAGTTGTTCGGGTACTTCCTCTGGAACCGTTTCTGGTATTTCCGTATCGTCGCCTTGGAGTAGTTTGGAATCTGCTTGGCTATAGTTTCCTTTTAGGGAAACGTTGGAAAGCAATATCAAAACAATCAAAAGGGTGGCAAGGGTCCAAGTACTTTTATCTAAAAAGTCCCCGGTCTTTTTTACACCACCAACAACTTGGTTGCCACTTCCTCCAAAGGATGAGGACAATCCTCCTCCTTTAGGGTTTTGGACCATAATGACCAAGACCAACAAAAGGCACACGATAATTATCAGTACCAAAAAAATTGCAAACGTGCTCATTTCTTATCTTTTTCTTGTTGCAGTTTCTTCACTGCCTGAATTTGATCTGCAAAGAAACCACTTTTTTCTGGATATTTCAAACTCAATATTTTAAACGCTTGAATAGCTTTTTTATACTTTTTTTGCTCTAAGTAAACCTTGGCCAAGGTCTCTGTCATCAACTCGTTTTGGTTGATTTTGGTAGATTCTTTTATTTTGACTTTGGGGTTGGATTCCTTTGGAACAATCTTGGGGTTGTTCTCGATAAACTTGTCCAAGAGTTCAAATTTCTTTTTACGCTCCAGCTCGTCCATCACATTTTCTTCCTGATGGTCTACATTGTTCTCCTTTTCTTCTGATGGTTCTTCAGAGGTTGAGGTCAATTGGAGCCATTCGGTAAAGGAGTGCTTCTCCTTTTTGGTGAACGGGATGGGTTTGCCCAAATTTAAATCGGTGTCCGGTTCCTTTATGGTTTCCTCAACTTTTTCAGCTTGCTTTTCAGGAGTTTTTGATTTGAAAAGTTCTGGATTCAGAATTTGTTCTGCATCGGTTAAATTTTGGGGCAGGGCAGGCTCGTTGGATTCCGATAGCATACTCGCCGCATTTGGATTGGGCCGTATTTCTTCCGAAACGGCTTCTTGGTCCTCAAGTTTGGAACCCCTCCCGGTAATGGCATCTGCAATATTGTTTTGGATAAATTCTTTGGAGGTGATATAATCAAAAAGCACATCCCTGTCAGAAGTATGGGCGGCCGTTACCTTAAGGGCATTGTTGTACTTGTAGCTGTCCAGATTTTTGAGGCCTTTTAAGTGCAGCGCGCGTGCTGCCTGAAAATAGGGGTATTCCTCAATGATACCTTCCAATTCCCTTGTTTGTTTGGGAGATAGGATGGCATTCGAGTTTTGAAGAATGTGTATAAAATCTGAAACGTTCATATACTATTACCAATTCCCCAAGGATGCATTAAAAATATCCTGGGTAAGTCGTTCAAAAATTTCTTCGTGCGCAGCAGCTTGTATGGATGGCAACGGAGCTGCTGCATCAAAATCGTAAAAGAAAGAAAACCTTTTTTCAAAATCAGCATCTTCCTTTGTAGTGTTGTAAAACCGGACATTTACGCTCATGGTAAGCCGGTTTTGGGCAGTCCGCTGATCGGATGTGGCTGTCATGGGCACCACTTTGTACTCCACAATTTCGCCTTCGTACAACAAATCACCATTACTTCCGGTAAGGGACAAGCTGGTAAGGTTGTTGATCATGTCCTGCAGTGCCAAGGTGAAATCACGCCCTAATCCGGGTACAATGACCGAACCGGGTGTTTGATCCGCATAATTCTGAAAAAAGTTCACTTGGAAACTCTCAGCGGTCCCGATGTCTGCTCCAGAAAAGTTATATGCCCCACAGCTCTGTAGGAAGAAAACCAATCCCAACAGTCCGGCCTTTAGTCCATTTTTTTTCATTGTTCCCATTAAAATTTTTAAGTGCAAATTAAAGATCGTACTGTTTTATTTTTCTGTAGAGTGTCCTTTCGGAAATTCCAAGTTCCGCAGCAGCGGCCTTTCTTTTCCCCTTGTTACGCTCCAACGATTTTTTGATCAGCTCGATTTCCTTTTCTTGTAAAGATAGGGTTTCTTCCTCTTCGATCTCTTCAGCAAAATGATAACGGTCTTCTGGGGGTTGATGTGTTGTGGTCGATGCTGATGCTTCAACAACAGGTTCAGGAAGATGTAACAATCCCGCCGTGGGTTTCTCCTCGTGTTCTACATCCTCTTCTTCCTGGTTTCCATAGATTTTTCGAATCAAGCCTTCGTTTTCGCGCTGAACTTTATTGGAATCATTATCCTTAAGAAGCTCCAAGGTTAATTTTTTGAGGTCGTTCAAATCACCCTTCATGTCAAAAAGAACCTTGTACAGGATTTCGCGTTCGTTGCTGAAATCCCCTTCTTTTTTGGCTTGGGCTACTACGGCAGGTAAATTGGAACTGCTTGCATTGGGCAAATAGCCGCTTAGTGTAGCTGCTGAAATATTTCGGTTTTCTTCCAGGACGGAAACCTGCTCTGCAATGTTTCGTAATTGACGGATATTGCCGGGCCAGCGGTATTTCAAAAGAAGCTCCACGGCATCGTCCTCCAATCGGATGGTGGGCATTTTATATTTTTGTCCAAAGTCCGAAGCAAATTTTCTGAACAGCAGGTGAATATCGTCCCGTCTATCGCGAAGCGGGGGCAGATTTATTTCAACCGTACTTAATCTATAATAAAGGTCTTCCCTGAATTTTTCCTTTTTAATGGCCTCGAACATATTAATATTGGTGGCCGCTACGATACGAACATCGGTTTTTTGCACTTGGGAGGACCCTACTTTTAGGAACTCGCCATTTTCCAGTACACGTAGCAATCGAACCTGAGTCGTCAACGGAAGTTCACCTACTTCGTCCAAGAAGATGGTGCCTTTATCGGCCACTTCAAAATAACCGCTACGGGTTTGGGTGGCACCGGTAAAAGCCCCTTTTTCGTGACCAAACAATTCACTGTCTATAGTTCCTTCGGGAATGGCACCGCAGTTTACCGCAATGTATTTGGCATGCTTGCGGTGGGACAGGGAATGGATGATTTTTGGAATGGATTCCTTTCCCACCCCACTCTCACCGGTCACCAAAACCGAAATATCGGTAGGCGCGACTTGTATGGCTTTTTCTATGGCCCGATTGAGTTTTATATCGTTTCCGATAATCTCGAACCGTTGTTTTATGGATTGTACACTTTCCATATGCTGCTATTCCTGCGAAAACAGGAATCTTATTTTTTTTGATTCCGCACAGATACTGAGCGTAGTCGAAGCACAAAGCGGAATGACAAATTGGTTATTAATTGTTTTCTGAATATCCTACTGCCTCACCAATAAGGGTAGCCGAGGTACATTCGTGGATTTTTACGTTCACAAAATCGCCCACTTTGTAATTTTCCTTTGGAAAAACCACAACGGTATTCTGGGAATTTCGTCCCATCCAATGTGCATCCGATTTTTTGGAAGTTCCCTCGATAAGAACTTCTTCGGTTTTGCCCAGATGTTGTTGGGTACGATAGTGGCTGTGTTTTTGCTGCAGTTCAATGATTTCCTGCAAACGCATTTTCTTGGTAGCTTCAGGAATGTCGTCTTCCATTTTGCGTTCGGCCAAGGTTCCAGGTCTTTCGGAATAAGCGAACATAAAACCAAAATCGTACTTCACGTATTCCATCAGGCTTAAGGTATCTTGATGGTCTTCCTCGGTTTCTGATGGGAAGCCCGTGATCATATCCTGACTGATGGCGCAATCGGGTATAATTTTTCTGATGTTGTCGATAAGCTCAAAATATTCCTCACGGGTATGAAGCCGGTTCATCGCCTTTAAAATGCGGTTGCTTCCACTCTGCACGGGTAAGTGAATGTACTTGCAGATATTTTCGTGCTTGGCCATCGCCTCGATAACATCCAAGGTCATATCCTGAGGGTTGGATGTTGAAAAACGGATACGCATTTTGGGCTGTGCCTGCGCCACGAGCTCCAACAATCCTGCAAAGTTTACGGATGTGGCTTTTTGTATGTCCGAAGCCTTGTCGAAATCCTTTTTTAATCCACCGCCGTACCAAAGGTAACTGTCCACATTTTGGCCCAAAAGCGTGATTTCCTTGAATCCTCTTTCCCAAAGATCGTTCACTTCTTCCAAAATGGATTGTGGGTCGCGGCTACGTTCTCTTCCACGAGTAAAGGGAACCACACAGAAAGTACACATGTTGTCGCAACCTCGGGTAATGGAAACAAAGGCGGAGACTCCGTTGGTGTTCAATCGAACAGGTGCCACATCGCCATAGGTTTCTTCTTTGGAAAGGATAACGTTTACGGCATTTCTACCTTCATCAATTTCTTGGATAAGGTTGGGCAGGTCTTTGTAAGCATCGGGGCCTACCACCATATCCACAATTTTCTCCTCTTCCAGGAACTTACTTTTCAATCGTTCGGCCATACAGCCCAATACCCCAACCTTCATGTTGGGTTTGGTTCTTTTTACGGCATTGAACTTCTCCAGTCGCTTGCGAACGGTTTGTTCGGCCTTTTCGCGAATGGAGCAGGTGTTTACCAATACCAAATCGGCATCATCCAAGTTTTGGGTGGTGTTGAAACCTTCCTTGGCCAATATGGACGCCACAATCTCGCTATCGGAAAAGTTCATCTGGCAACCGTAGCTTTCTATATAGAGCTTTCGACCGTTGCTTTCGTTGTTTTCCAGCGACAAGGTGCTCCCTTGTTGGCTTTCATCTATTACTTTTTCCACGCTTTTTTCCTCGATCATAAATGTTTCAATGGGATGCAAAGATAATGCTTATTACAGTTTAGTGACAATTTGGCAGTAATTTTTAAGAAGATATTGCGGAATCGCCTGTTAGTGTTACCTTCAAACTAAAAAAATAACCAATTTTTTTTAAAATGAATTTTACCAACCTATCCGAAAGAATAAAGCAGAGCGCACCAGTAGAATTTGGGTCCGTGTTCAACAACTCTTTTGAATTGTTCAAAAAGGTGTGGCTACAGGGGTCTCTTACCTTATTATTGACTTTTGTTAGCATAATTCCTTTTTATTTGCTGATTTACCTCCCAATGATAGCCATGGGGGTCAGCGATCCCAATGCTTTCGACCAACAGGAAATGCCACCAGCATTTGCCGTGCTAATGACTTTTGTAATGCCCATATCTATGATTGGTGGAATGACCGTTGCTGTTTGTTTGAACGCTGCTTTTTTAAGGATTTGCAGAAAATATGATTTAAAGGAGCAGGGGAGGGACGATTATTTTTATTACTTCAAAAAAGAATATTTGTCAAAGGCATTGATTCTTTCTTTGATAATGGTCGGGCTATCGCTGCTGGGTTTATTGGTCTGCGGATTGGGTATTATCTATTTAATGGTGCCCATGTCTTTGTTCCCCGCATTTTTTTCTTTTGATAAAGAACTTACCGCCATGGAAATTGTAAAAGCCGGGTTTGCCCTTGGAAATAAAAACTGGTTGATGATATTTCTTTTGATACTTGTGGCCGGAATGGTTGCTCAACTTGGAGTAATATTGTGTTTGGTCGGGGTTTTATTTACCGCAATGTTCAGTAAAATACCCATCTACTTTATTTATAAAGAGGCCGTGGGAATTTCCATGGATGTGTAAATGACCATAAACAAAAAGCGCCCTCTAAAAAAAGGGCGCTTTCACTTGCTGCCCGGCATTACATTTTTATTGGGTGGAAATCAATTTAATTTGATTCTCTTCCACTTTCCGATTGATTAAGGTGGCTTGTTTTTCCACCAGCATATTTAAGTCGTTGATTTCCTTGTCGAGTTCCTTGGTCACCTCCACAAAAAACTCTTGGGCCTGTTGTGTTGGCTTTTGGTCGCCCCGTTGCGAGTCCACCATCAAAAATGCCAATCTGTTATTTATTCGGATACCATAATTTAATGGATCTTGCCTACTCTGATTTTTGGTCATGTGAATGTTGTTCTCGATTATAGAAAGCTCCGTTTCAAAATCCTTGGCCATTTTCAGGATTTCCGCATTTTCCTTGGTTTTCTCCTTTAAATAGGCCAGATCTCTCTTAATGCTTCTAATATTGATGATGGCATTGTTGGCACGGCTGACCTGTTCGCGGACCTTCATTAAAAAGTCGAATTGATCTTGAAAATCTTTTTGGCTGAGCGATACTCTTGGGTCTTTTACAATATTGAACATCTGCTCCATGGAATTTCCATTGACCGTGAGCCTTGCCTTGTAGTTGCCAGGAACCGCTTTTGGACCAATATTGGGTGAGGAATAGAATACCATTCCTTCGAATTCCTTATACCCAGGGTATCTCATGTTCCAGATAAATCGGTTTCCGCCTTCAGCAACTTCCAATTTTTGAGTTGATGTGGGATCCAATCCATCAGGTTTGGCATGGTTGGAAAAGGCTTGAATGACAGCGCCATCAGTTTCTAAAATTTCCAAGGTCACCGTATCGGTTTCCTTCAAGCTTTTTAAATAATAGTTGATAATGGCTCCATCGGGATGATTTTCCCCTACTAATTTGGTGTTGGGCTCTTGCCAAGATCGGTCCTGATGCATTCTGTAAGCCATATCGGGTTTGTACAGATAAAAATCACTCTCTGCAACTTCTTTGGTAAGCTGGTGGAGTGGTGTTAAATCATCAATTATCCAAAAACCCCTTCCGTGGGTGGCAGCGATCAAATCATTGTCTCTAACATGTAGGTCCCGTATTGCAGTGATAGGTAAATTTAACTGGAAGGGTGTCCAGTTTTCCCCATCATCAAAAGAAACATACATGCCCCATTCGGTACCCGCATACAATAATCCTTTCCTTACTTTATCGGCACGAATGGCACGGGTATAGTAATTATCCTTAATGCCGTCCGTAATCAATGTCCATGTTTGGCCATAATCATTTGTTTTGTACAGATAAGGGGTGTAGTCCCCAAATTTGTAGGACGAAGCGGCGACATATACGGTTCCAGGATCAAACGGACTTGCATCAATACAGTTGATCATGTTCAATTTAGGCGACATGGACTCTGGTGGGGTCACATTTTCCCAAGTAACTCCGTTGTCGCGAGTCACATGAATCAATCCATCATCACTACCGGTCCAGATCACCCCTTTTTCCAAAATGGATTCCGTAATCACAAAAATGTTGGAATAAAATTCTGCACCCGTGTTGTCCTGCGTAATGGGTCCTCCTGAAGATTCAATGGTCTCGGGTATACCTCTGGCCAATTCAGGTGAGATGGTTTTCCATGATTGCCCCCCATCCGTAGTGGCATGCAAATAGTTGGAACCTGCATAGAGTACGTTAGGGTCGTGTCGGCTAAAAGTCAAAGGATAGTTCCAGTTGAAACGGTACTTCATTACTTCCGCGCCAGAACCAGCGGGATTGTCGGGCCATATGTTGGTGGAAATGGTCTGTCCCGTGGTATGGTCCAAACGGTTCATGTATCCTTTATAAGTTCCCCCATAAACCAATTGGTTGTTCTTGGGGTCGGGTGCCAAGTGGGCGCTCTCGCCTCCGGCCGTTGGTTCCCAGTCATCCTCTGTGATGCTTGAGCCCGAGGAGCGATGGAAAACTCGCAAGGCAGTATTGTCCTGCTGCGCTCCATATATTCTGTAAGGAAAAATGCTATCCGTCGCAATGCGGTAGAACTGCATGGTCGGCTGGTTATAATAAGTGGTCCAGTTGTTTCCACCATCATTGGAAATTTGTGCGCCTCCGTCATCGGCAATGATCATTCTTTGATTGTTGTTTGGGTCGATCCATAGATCATGGTGATCACTATGCCCGGCGGTTTTGAGTGTAAAGGTGTTTCCTCCATCTGTGGAAACCCCATAGCTCACGTTCATTACCCAAACTTTGTCAATGTTCTGGGTGTCGGCATAAATTCTACTGTAATACCAAGCTCTTTGTCTAAGTCCTCTGTTTTCATTGACTTTTTTCCAATTTGCCCCTGCATCATCGGAACGGAAAACACCACCATCTTCAGCCTCAATAATGGCCCATATCCTGTCAGAATCCAACGGGGAAACTGTTATCCCTACAATTCCCCATGGAAAACCGGGCAATCCTGAATGTTCCGAAATATCCTTCCAAGTATCGCCCCCATCGGTGCTTTTAAACATTTTGCTATCTGGACCACCACTGTCCATGCGATAACCGTTTCGTTTCATCTGCCAAGTGGCGGCATAGAGGATTCTACTGTTGTTCGGGTCCATAATCAGGTCCCCTGCACCCGCTTTATCACTTATGTATAGAATTTTTTCCCAATTTTCTCCTCCGTCCATAGAACGGAATACACCCCGGGTTTCATTGGGTTTCCACAAGTTTCCAATGGCGGCTACGTAAACAATGTCCGGGTTTTTGGGATGAACTCGGATTCGGGAAATATGTTCGGAATCTTTCAGGCCTATAAATTCCCAAGTTTCACCGGCATCCATACTTTTCCAAAGTCCTTTGCCCGAGGAAACATTTCCTCTTAGGGTCTGCTCGCCTTCGCCTACATATATAATGTTAGGGTCGGATTCGGAAACGGTGACGGCCCCGATGGAACCACCAAAATAGCCATCGGAAATACATTCCCAAGAATTGCCCGCATCAGTAGTTCTCCAAACACCCCCACCTGCGGTGCCCATATAATATAGGTTAGGGTCGTTGGCCACACCTGAAACGGTTCCGGCCCTTCCTCCCCGGTGTGGGCCCACCATTCTCCATTTCATTCCATCGTAAAGGGATTCCTTGTATAGGGGAGCGTTGTTCTTGTTCTTTTTTCGTTGAGCGTTCGAGGGACAAAAACACAGTACGGCAAGTACCATGATCAAGTAGCGGTTGGTCATTTTTAGTTGAGTTATGAGTTAGTCTTCATAAAAATAACAAATATTTCACCCTGAGTTGTAATGGATCAGCTATTAATGTGGGTTTTTGAATTTGCTTGATGATTTTTTTTGGTTCTGAAGACTAAAACCTATCCTGTAAATGCTGAAGTTTAAATTTTAATATACTTTTGTTGTCACAAAACCAAGTGCATGCCAAAAAATTTAGTTATTGTAGAGTCCCCCGCTAAAGCTAAGACCATTGAACGGTTCCTAGGAAAAGAATTTCAAGTAGAGTCTAGTTTTGGGCACATTGCCGACCTTCCCTCAAAAGAGCTCGGTGTAGATGTGGAGAACGATTTTAAGCCAAAATACACTGTAGACAAGGAGAAAAAAGCTTTGGTAAAAAAGCTTAAGGATTTGGCTAAAAAAGCAGAAACTATTTGGCTGGCAAGTGATGAGGACCGCGAAGGGGAGGCCATATCTTGGCACTTGGCAGAAGAGTTGGGTTTGGACAAGAACAAGACCAAGCGAATTGTATTTAACTCCATCACAAAATCGGCCATTCAAAAAGCGATTGAAAATCCAAGGGATATCAATTATAACTTGGTAAATGCACAGCAAGCACGTAGGGTGTTGGATCGATTGGTGGGTTACGAACTATCGCCGGTACTTTGGAAAAAAATAAAACCGGGACTTTCCGCAGGTAGGGTTCAATCTGTTGCGGTACGCTTGATCGTGGAGCGTGAACGTGAGATCGAGGGGTTTACGCCCGAAGCATCGTTTAGGATAAAGGCGGAATTCAAAACCAATGAGGGGAATACATTTGCAGCCAAGCTGAACAAAACATTCCCGACCAAAGAGGCGGCCGAATCATTTTTGAAAGAGAATATTGGTGCGGATTTTTCGGTTTCCGATTTGGCCCAAAAACCGGCCAAAAAATCACCGGCGGCGCCATTTACCACATCTACCTTACAGCAGGAAGCATCGCGAAAACTCTATTTTTCGGTGAGCCGCACCATGCAGGTGGCCCAGCGCCTATACGAGGCAGGTCTCATTACTTATATGAGAACAGATAGTGTTAATCTTTCGAACGAAGCATTGTCCGCCGCCAAAAGTGCCATATTGGACAACTATGGCGAAAAGTATAGTCAAACCAGAAACTTTACGGGCAAATCCAAAGGTGCACAAGAGGCTCACGAGGCCATTCGCCCAACCGATATGAAATTGCAGTCGCCCCAATTGGAGCGCGACCAGGCCAAATTATACGAACTTATCTGGAAACGTACCCTAGCCTCGCAAATGAGCGATGCCCAGTTGGAGCGCACCAATGTAAAAATAAAGGCAAGCACCCACAACGAGGAATTCTCAGCAAACGGAGAAGTGGTGAAGTTTGATGGATTCCTTAAAGTATACTTGGAAGGAACCGATGATGAGGATGGGGAGGAACAAGAAGGTATGTTACCGGCCATGGCTGTGGGGGAGCCGCTTCAAAATGTATTTATTTCGGCCACAGAAAGATTCTCAAGACCGCCTTATCGTTATTCAGAAGCTTCTTTGGTGAAGAAGTTGGAAGAATTGGGCATTGGCCGACCATCTACCTACGCACCTACCATATCCACCATTCAAAATAGGGGATATGTGGAAAAAGGTACCGTTGAAGGTTCCGAGCGCAAGTATACACAGTTGGTATTAGAGGGTGGAAAAGTGTCCGATAGCCAGCTAAGCGAAATGGTAGGCTCTGAAAAGGGGAAGATTGTTCCGACCGATATCGGGATGATAGTAAACGATTTTTTGGTGACCCACTTTACCCAAATTCTGGATTACAATTTTACGGCCCAGGTAGAAGAGGATTTTGATGAAATCGCATCTGGTGATGAAGATTGGCAGGAAATGATGAAGAACTTCTACAAGGATTTCCACCCGAATGTGTTGAAGGTTGAGGAAAATGCCGAACGTGCCAGTGGAGAACGTGTGTTGGGAACAGATCCAAAATCTGGCAGACAGGTTTCCGTAAGATTGGGACGTTTTGGTCCCATGGTACAAATTGGAACGGTCGACGATGAGGAAAAACCACAATTTGCAAGTTTGTTGCCAGACCAGTCTATCGGCACCATCACTTTTGAAGAAGCCATGACGCTTTTTGAGCTTCCAAGAAAATTGGGAGTGTACGAAGGTGAGGAAGTAGAGGCGAATGTAGGCCGCTATGGCCCTTATGTACGGTTTGGGAAAAAATTCATTTCACTCGCCAAAGGCGAAAGTGCTTTTGATGTGGATATGGACCGTGCCATAGAACTGATCAAGGAAAAACAAAAGGCCGATGCACCGATTGCCACGTATGAAGGAAAGGAAGTTACCAAAGGTAAAGGTAGGTTTGGTCCTTTTATCAAATGGGACGGTATGTTCATCAATGTGAACAAAAAATATGACTTTGATAATCTTTCCGAAGGCGATATTGCTGAATTGATCGAGGCCAAAAAGAAAAAGGAAGCCGAAAAACTGGTTCAAGAATGGCCCGAAGAAAAAATCAGGATAGAAAAAGCCCGTTGGGGAAGACATAATATTATAAAAGGTAAGGTGAAAGTTGAAATTTCCAAAGATGTGGACGCCACAAAAGTAACTTTGGAAGAAGCACAAGCCCTATTGGAAAAAAAATCACCAAAGAAAAAAGCCAAGTCAAAAGCAAAAGCTAAGAATAAAAAATAGTATGGCCTTCGATTTTCTGGTTCCGGTAAAGGACAAGGTATTGGCACATTCCGAATTGTTGCCAGAACAAGCATTGGGAAAAAACATCCACATGCATACCGAAAAGGATGGGCTTCCTGTATTCGCCCATGCCGATGTAGCCATTTTTGGCGTATTGGAATCCAGAAATGCCTTCGAGAAAAAACCAGAAAAACTGGATTTGGACGAAGTCCGTATTCAACTCTACCGTTTAATGATGGGCAATTGGAACTCCACCATTATCGATATAGGGGATGTGGAGGAGGGCGACACTGTGGAGGATACCTACTTTGTTGTAAAGGAAATTGTAGCTGGATTACTAGAGGAAAACATCATTCCCATTGTTTTGGGACTTACGCAAGATATAACATTTCCTACCTATCGTGCTTTTGATAAGATAAAGAATATGGTGAATCTGGTCTCCATCGATAGTCGTTTTGACTTTGGTGAGGACGATGAATTGATTTCATCACATTCTTATATGAGTAAGATCATTACGGATAAGCCCAATAATCTTTTTAATTTTTCAAACATTGGATACCAGAGTTATTTCAATGCCCAGGAAGAAAAGGATTTAATGGAGCGTCTTTTTTTTGATGCCTATCGCTTAGGTGAGATTGCCGCCAATATAGAACTGGCGGAACCTGTTTTGCGAAGCAGTGATATTGTAAGCTTGGACCTGCGGGCTATCCGGGCCAGCGAAATGGGTATGACAAGTAACTTTTCCCCAAATGGTTTTACAGGTCGAGAGATATGTACCATTGCCCGTTACGCCGGTATTAGCGACAAAGTTTCCCTGTTTGGAATTTACGAAGGGGAGAACTCGCACCAGGCATTTCAGATGATTGCCCAGATTATATGGTATTTTATTGAGGGTCTAAGCTTCAGGATCAAAGAATACCCAAGTTCAAAGAACGAAGACTTCACAAAGTTTACTGTACCCACGGACACGGAAGAATTGATTTTTTTCAAAAGCCATGTCACAGAACGGTGGTGGGTAGAAGTGCCAACAATTTTGGCAGAGCATACTAAAACAAATTCGGTGGCGTTATTACCTTGCACCGAAGAGGACTATTTGGATGCTTGCAACCAGAACATTCCCGAAAGGTGGTTCAAAGCCTATAGAAAAGGCTTGAACTAAATAAATTAAATTTTGATCATTAATTGTTTTTACACAATAATTCATTCAAAAATCAGTTTTGAGAGTAATGAATCTGTGTAGTACAGTTATTAAAATCTTGAATCGAACAATTTAACCTAAAGTATGAGAAAGCTATTCTTTTCATCTCTAGCACTTGTTTTTTTGCTTACCAGTTGTGGCTCTAAATCAAGGTCAAAAGGTGAACTAGTTGGGGTAAAGGGGAAAAAATGGCATCCAGAAAAACCCTATGGAATGGAATTGATTCCCAGAGGCGCCTTTGTAATGGGGAAAGCCCATGAGGATCAAGCGAAAACATTGAACGCTCCCACAAGAACGGTTACCGTACGTTCCTTTTATATGGATGATACGGAAATCACCAATAGTGAGTACCGACAGTTTGTGGAGTGGGTCAAGGATTCCATAGTAAGAACCAGATTGGCCATTTTGGCCGATGAACTTGGCATAGGGCCCGAAGATGAAGGTATTGGTGAGTACGCTTTTAAAGATACTGATACGACCGAACTTTCCGTTTACGACAAATACATGCTCGATAATTATGCGGGCATGGGGGACAACTATTATGAAGGTAGGGCATTGAACAAAGATGTTGACCTGATATGGGATACATCGGAATACCCAGATGAGTACTATACAGAGGTTATGGATTCCATGTATCTGCCAGAAGAAGAGAGTTACAATGGCCTTAGGAGCATAGATGTTACCAAAATCAAATACAAGTACAACTGGATGGACATCGAAGCTGCGGCAAGGGCACGATCAGGCAATAGAAAGGACTTCATCAAACAAGAAGAATTGGAAATTTACCCAGATACCACCGTATGGATCCGAGATTTTGAATACAGCTACAATGAGCCGATGCACAACGATTATTTTTGGCACGATGCCTATAGCGACTACCCTGTAGTCGGGGTAAACTGGATGCAGGCCAAAGCCTTCTGTAATTGGAGAACAAAATTTAAGAACGATGATCAAAAAAGTCGTGGAAAACAGTTTGTGAACCAATTTAGGCTGCCCACCGAAGCAGAGTGGGAATATGCCGCCAGAGGAGGGATCGAAGGCGGAAAATATCCTTGGGGCGGTCCGTATGTGATCAGCGACACAGGATGTTTTATGGCCAACTTTAAACCACAACGTGGCGATTACGCAGCAGATGCCGCTTTATATACGGTAGAAGCAAAATCCTTTGAGCCTAACGAATACAATCTATACAATATGGCAGGCAATGTATCGGAATGGACAAACTCCAGTTTTGATCCAGGTGCTTACCAATATTTATCCACGATGAACCCAAACATTGGTTCGCAGGACAATAAACGTAAAGTGATTCGTGGAGGTTCTTGGAAAGATGTAGCTTACTTCCTTCAAGTAAGTACCAGAGATTATGAATATCAAGATTCTGCGAGAAGTTACATAGGATTTAGAACGGTCCAGGATTATATGGGAGAGGAAGACTCTACCAACGGTAGCCGAAGCGGACTATAATAAAACAAAAACACGAGAGAACATTATATAAACAAGTAAGAGTAGTAACCAAATACTTATTTTTTATATAACTTAATTAAAACTAGAATTATGGCGCAGTCAAAATCAACAAAAAAGCTGTTTAACATGGCCTACGGGCTTGGGGCATCGGTAGTAATTATTGGTGCATTGTTCAAGATCCTTCACTGGGAGTTCGGACCCCTTACAGGTGGACTTCTTCTTGCGGTTGGACTTATTACAGAAGCATTAATCTTTGCTATCTCTGCATTTGAACCAGTTGACGATGAATTCGATTGGTCTTTGGTATATCCGGAATTGGCCGGCGGTGAAGCGGATGCTTCCAGAAAACAAGAAGCCAAAGATGCAAAAGAAGCTGAAGGATTGCTTTCCAAAAAACTGGATAACCTTCTTAAAGAAGCAAAAATCGATTCTGAACTTTTTACCAATTTGGGAGAAAGTATCAAGAGTTTTGAAGGTGCTGCCAAGAACATCACTCCAACTACAGATGCTATTCAGCACACTAAAAAGTACTCAGAGGAATTGTCCCATGCAGCAGCTCAAATGGAATCTTTGAACAGCTTGTACAAAGTACAATTGGAAAGTGCTAGTAGACAAGCGTCCATCAACGAAGAAGTTGTGCAGAATGCAGGTGCGTTGAAAGACCAAATGGAGTCTTTGGCCACCAACCTATCTTCTTTGAACGGAGTGTACGGAGGTATGCTTACAGCCATGGGCGGAAAAAACTAATTAGAGGTTTTCAAAATCAACAGAAAACAAAACCAAATCAAATTAATTATTAAATCTAATTAGAAAAACATGGCAGGAGGAAAACAAACACCACGTCAGAAGATGATCAACCTTATGTACTTGATCTTCATCGCGATGTTGGCACTAAATATGAGCAAGGAAGTACTTGCCGCGTTCGGACTTATGAACGAAAAGCTGGAAACTTCCAATACCAATATGGACTCCAATAACTCTAGTTTTATGGCCAGCTTGGAAACAAAGGCCAGTGAAAACGAAGAGGAGTACGGAGAATTGTACCAAAATGCTCAAGAGATCAAACAACTTTCCGATAATTACTATAACTATTTGGAAGGATTGAAAAAAGAAATGACCGCAGATTTGGAAGACCCAAAGGACTATGTGGTTATGGACAAGTCTGATTATTTGGACCAAAAATTCTTTCAGGGCGACAATTTGGGACCAGAAGGAAAAGAGTTCATGAAGCAGATCAACGATTACCGTGAAGGTGTTATCAATGCTTTGCCAGATGAATACAAATCTTTGAAAACCGGTGTTCAAACCCGTTTTGCCACTGGTGATGAAGATGGTAAAGTTGAGAAGAGAGATGGCACACGTCAAGATTGGATCAACTACCATTACGAAGGGTTCCCATTGGTGGCCTCTTTGACCAAAATGACCCAGTTGCAGGCCGATATCAAAACCACGGAACAAGAAGTGTTGAAAACCCTTTTGGAGGGTGAATTGACCGAGGCTGTGTCCTTGACCAACTTTGCCAGTGCATTGTCCGCTCCAAAAACCGCTTACTATGCAGGTGAAAAGTATGATGGTAAGATCATTGTTAGTAAAACTGACAAGACTTCCACGCCTGTAAAAGCAGAATTGACTTTGGACGGAAGACCATTGACCGAAGGTAAGGACTATGAATTGGAAGCTGGTGGTATCAAAATGTTGATCAGTGCCGGTACCCCAGGGGATCATACCATTAAAGGAACCATGACATACATGCAAGATGGTGAAGAGGTGCCAGTGGAAGTGAACAACACTTTTGCAACAATCTCCATGCCTAACGCAGCAGTAATTTCTGCTGATAAGATGAACGTGGTATATCGTGGTGTTGCCAACCCAATGACCATCTCTATTCCTGGTATTCCGGATAATAAGGTTTCAGCATCAGCTCCTGGTTTGAGCAGAAGAAGTGGCAGCAATTACATAATGAACCCCGGTACAGGTAGATCTGTAACCATTACAGCTTCTGGAACGTTGCCCGACGGTAAGGGAATCCGTACTTCGTCCGAATTCCGTATCAAGGATATTCCAAGGCCAAGTGGTACCGTTCGTGGAGAATCAGGTAGCATTAAAATGCCAAGGAAAAACCTTGAAATCGCAACTGTTAGTGCAATGTTGGAAGATTTCGACTTTGATTTGAACCTAGCTGTTAATCAGTTTAAGTTTAAAGTACCTGGTCAGCCTACCGTAGTTGTAAATGGAAACAAATTGGATGGCAGGGCCAAATCTGTGCTTGCGAGAGCAGGTAGGGGCGAGTCTGTCCAGATATTCGATATCCAAGCTTACATCACAAACAACAAGAGCTACAAGTTAAAGAAAGTATCTCCTGTTATGGTTGAGCTTACTAACTAAGAAGTATAAAAAGTATACAAGTGATCATGAATTGGAAAAACGCATTATTAATTGGATTGTTGGGCGTATTGCCAATATCAATCATGGCGCAGGCAAATATTTTAAATGCCAAGTTGCCAGAGGATATAGGTAAAAAAACCCAAGCTCAAGTAGAGCAAGATGCCGATGAGCCTTTAGCGTACGGTTATGTGGATGATAGGGATATCCTATGGTCCAAGACCGTTTGGGAAATCATCGATCTTGACGAACGGGTTAACTTTCCATTGTATTACCCAACCGATACCATAGGTATTGGGGCAGATAGAAGGTCGCTGTACCATGTTTTGATGAAAAACATTAAAAATGGAAACCTTACCGAGGTTTATGCAGACTCCTACTTTACCGAAAAAAGAAAGTTGGAAGACCTTTCGGCTACCTTGAGAAAGGTAGATACCACCGATCTTGGTTACGAGCAGGTAAATGCTGGTGAGCAGGTTTCCCCGGAGTTTATTAACAAAAGGGATATTACTGCTGCCGACATAGAGGAGTTTCGTATAAAGGGAATCTGGTATTTCGACAAGCGCCAGGGAGAACTTAAGTATCGCTTATTGGGAATTGCACCGGTTGCGCCCGATGTTAACTTTATCGATGATGAGTCCATCGATCCAGGACAGAACAAAGTAGAATTGTTTTGGGTATGGTACCCTGCGGCTAGGCAAATTTTGCACGATGCCAAGGTGTACAACCAGCGGAACTCGGCAAGACCCATTTCCTTTGATATGTTGTTGAACGCACGTCGATTCAACGGAGTTATCTACAAAGAGGAAAATGTTCACGAAGATCGTGAAATAGACGATTACATTTTTGATAATGCATTGTTCCAGCTCTTGGAATCCCAAAGAATAAAAGAGGGTATACGCGACAGAGAGCAGGATATGTGGGCATATTAGTGAAGCGCTGTTTTTTCGACCTTTGGTCGCAGAAAACCAAAAGCTGAATTAATCCCGAAGAACTTCGGGACCCTATAAAAACCATAATTTCCAATTCAATACAGCAAAACGCCGCACTTAGTGTGGCGTTTTTTTTGGTTTAAACTAAAGTTTGAATGGATGATTGATCGATCAGATGCCTAATTTTGCAGTATGTTGGATTATATAGTAGTAGGTTTAGGTTTGGCCGGGATTTCGTTCTGCGAAGTTTTGGAAAAAGAGGGAAAAGCTTTTACCGTGATCACGGACGAATCACAAAGAGCTTCACAAGTGGCTGGTGGCCTATACAATCCCATAATCTTAAAACGGTTCACCATGGCATGGAAAGCCAAGCAACAGTTGCAAGGGGCCAAACCATTTTATCATAATTTAGAGGAAAAACTGGGCAAAAAGTTAGATTACCAGCTCCCTGTTCTGCGAAAGTTTGCATCCATTGAAGAGCAAAATCTATGGTTCGAGGCCGCTGACCGCCCAGAGTTGGACTATTTTCTTTCAACCAAAATTATACCAAACAACAACCCGGCCATTGATGCACCGCATGGATTTGGCGAAGTAAAATATACAGGACGAATAGATACGGGTACTTTAGTGCGTTCCTACAAAAGATATTTGGAAGAAAAAGGCAAACTCTTATCAGAATCTATGGATTTTGATTCACTTTCTATAGCAGAGGATCATGTCGCTTATAAGTCCATTGTAGCCAAGAACATTGTTTTTGCATGCGGTTACGGCCTCAAACAGAATCCATATTTTGGTTACCTCCCCTTAAATGGTACCAAAGGCGAGCTATTGATTATCCATGCGCCCAATTACAAAGAAGACAATGTGATTAAATCCTCGGTTTTTACCATTCCTATGGAAGATGATACGTATTTGGTGGGAGCCACATACAAATGGAAAGATAAGACCAACGAACCTACGGAAGCATCCAAAAACGAACTTTTGGACAAACTGAAGTCCTTTTTAAAATGTGATTTTGAGGTTGTTGACCACGTAGCGGGCATTCGCCCCACCGTTATTGATCGCAGACCCTTAGTGGGCAGGCACCCGAAGCATCAAAATTTGTATGTTTTGAACGGATTTGGTTCTAGGGGTGTGTTGATAGGGCCGTATGCCTCCAGGCAATTGTTCGATTATATTGAATACAATATCGACTTGGATCCGGAAATGGATATTGTAAGGTTTACCAAAAAATATTATTCCAGTTAAGTTTTTACCGCTTCGTGTTTTTTAACAGAAGTGGGGTCGTACTTTACAAAAAAGTTGATCCAAATATTTCTGGATAACCTGATGATTACCGGCATAAAAACAATCAAAGTACCCACAATAGCAATAAAGGTGGTCAATAAGGAAGTGCCAATAAATAAAAAGGAGATTACAAAGGCGGCAACTGCAAACGCAATGCCCACACCATAACTCACGTACATAGCACCGTAAAAAAAGGAGGGCTCAATCTTGTATTTTAAGCCACAATGCGAACACCTTTCGTTCATACTGAAAATTTTGGAAAGTGTGTACGGGTTGGATTTCTCATACATGCTCTCCTCGTGGCACCTTGGACAGTTTCCTGTTAAAATGCTGTACATTTTGGTTCCTTTTTTTAACATTTGCACGGCTTTTGTACAAAAGTATGAATTCGCCAACTAACGTTTTGTAATCAAGGTCACATTTAAATGCTAAATATTCATAATCTTTCCGTAGCCTTTGGAGGAGAATATCTGTTCGAGGAAATATCGTTTCGTCTTAACGGCGGGGATAGAGTAGGTCTAATAGGAAAGAACGGTGCGGGTAAATCCACTATGCTTAAACTCCTTGCCAAGGAAATGCCCTTGGATGAAGGAGCCATAGCCACTGAAAAAAACATAAAAATCGGTTTTCTTAAACAGGATATTGATTTTGAAGAAGGGAGAACCGTCTTGGAGGAATCCTATCAGGCATTTTCAGAAATCAAAGAGCTGGAACTCAAACTGGACGAGATCAATACTGCCTTGGCGGAGCGAACCGATTATGAAAGCGACGGGTACCATCAACTCATGGTGGATTTGAACGATGTAACGCATCGGTATGAAATCTTGGGAGGGTACAATTACCAAGGTGATACCGAAAAAGTGCTTCTTGGGTTGGGTTTTAAGCGGGAAGATTTCAATAAACTGACCGATACCTTTTCCGGTGGATGGCGTATGCGTATTGAACTGGCCAAACTCTTACTTCAAAATAACGATGTATTGCTGCTGGATGAGCCCACCAACCACTTGGACATTGAATCCATTATTTGGTTGGAGCAGTTTTTACGAAACTTTACCGGTGCCGTGGTGATTGTTTCCCACGATAAAATGTTTTTGGACAATGTAACCAACCGTACCATTGAGATTTCATTAGGAAGGATTTACGACTACAACAAGCCCTATTCCCAGTTTTTGGTGCACCGAAAGGAAATAAAGGAACAGCAATTAAGTGCCCAAAAAAACCAAGAAAAACAGATACAGCAGACCGAAAGGCTGATTGAAAAGTTTAGGGCAAAATCCAGTAAGGCATCCATGGCACAGTCCCTTGTCAAAAAACTGGATAAAATGGAACGCATCGAGGTGGATGAAGAGGACAATAGTGTGATGAACCTTCGGTTTCCCGTTTCAGTAAACCCCGGCAAGGTAGTGGCAGAATTAAACGGTGTTTCCAAAAGCTACGGCCCCAAAAAAGTGCTTCAAAATATAGATCTAATGATAGATCGTGGAAGCAAAACCGCTTTTGTAGGTCAAAACGGCCAAGGAAAAACAACTCTTGCAAAAATTTTGGTCGGCGAATTGGATTACAAGGGCGATTTAAAAATTGGACACAACGTACAGTTGGGCTATTTTGCCCAGAACCAAGCGGAATACCTGAATGGTAATAAGACCATTTTGGATACCATGATCGATGCCGCCAATGAGAAGAACCGCAGTAAAGTAAGGGATATTTTAGGATCCTTTCTGTTTAGAGGCGATGAGGTGGACAAATATGTGAAAGTACTTTCCGGAGGTGAAAGAAACCGTTTGGCCCTGGCCAAAATGCTCTTGCAACCCTTTAACGTGCTCGTAATGGATGAGCCTACCAACCACTTGGACATCAAATCCAAAAATGTTTTAAAACAAGCGCTTCAAAATTTTGAGGGGACATTGATTCTCGTTTCTCACGATCGTGACTTTCTTCAAGGGTTGACCGATAGGGTTTACGAGTTTAAGGACGGAGGCATAAAGGAGTATTTGGGAGATATCGACTTTTACTTGGAACAGCGTAAGATGGAGGATTTCCGAAGTGTTGAAAAAGGGGACACAAAGAAAGAAGACAAAACACAGGAAAAAAGCAAGGAGAACGACTATCAAATCCAAAAGAAGCAAAAATCCCTCAAAAACAAGCTTAGTGGGGTAGAGAAGAAGATTTCCCAACTGGAAAAGCAGATAGCCGATATTGACCACGACCTGCTCATGGACTACGATGCCACCATTGCAAAGCCTAACTTTTTTGATAATTACGAAGGTAAAAAGAAAGATTTGGAGTCCTTAATGGAAGATTGGGAGAACTTGTCCGAAGCTTTAGAAGCTCTTGATTAACCTAACATTTCAGCTTTTACATCGAATTTTACCGAATTCACAACAAATTGGAGTGTATTTGACGATTATATTTGTAAGTTATTTCTTCTTTATTGTATTTTGTAAGTAAATTCGTTGTGATTTAATAAGTAATCAATGATTCGAGCGGCTCTTTTTTTCTTTTATTTGATGTTCTCTGCGGGTATATCTTTTGCCAGTGGACAGATTTCCCCTAAAGAAAAATCTGCCTTGGTAGATTTGTACAATAGCACCAATGGCGAAGATTGGAATGTTTCTTGGGATTTGACCGCACCCGTGGACACATGGAAGGGTGTAGAGGTCGATAAAGGGCATGTAGTGGGCCTAACACTGTTTATGAACAATTTAAATGGCGTACTTCCAGAGAGTATAGGTGATTTAAGACACCTTTCCAATTTGAATCTAGCTTTCAACCAGATTACCGGAGTGCTTCCTGAAGATATTGTGAAATTGGAAAAGCTTAAGGTTTTCCGTTTGGAGATGAACCGAATCAAGGGTGGTATCCCAACAGGAGTCGCCAATTTTAAGGAGTTGGAGGTATTCTCTATGTTCAACAACTTTTTAACCGGACCTATTCCAGAAACATTTGGGGAACTCAAAAAGTTAAAAGAGTTAAACCTATCCAGTAACAATCTCAAAGGAACAATACCCGAATCCATTGGAAACCTATCAAACTTAGAGGCGTTGGGTCTTTTTGAAAACAAATTGGAGGGTCAGATACCGCGAGAAATTGGGAATTTACTCCAATTAAAGGAATTGGTCTTGTCCAATAATCAATTGGGAGGTGAAATTCCCGAGGAGTTTGGCCAATTGGCAAATTTAAAAATATTACAACTTCAAAATAATAGGTTCAACTCGTTCAACGCCTTACATGGTATGGATACGAAACAGTTTTTGGTGTTCGATACCGATGATAAAACATTGAACCCAAAATTTAGGGATATTCAAATAGACCGTACTCGAATGGCAGATACCAAATTCGAGGATGAAAACGAAAACGAGTAGTTAGTTATTACTTTAGTTTGTTTGGTTTGGGGATGCCGTTTGGGGTCCCCTTTTTGCATTTGACCCAGTTAAAAATGCATTTTATGAAATATTTAACCATTGTAAAAAAAGTAGGGAATAGATTTGTAGCTATTAAACCAACTAACGAATGCGAAAGCTTATAATATCGGCAGTTGCCGGAGGTATTATCATATTGGCCTCTTTATATTTTGCTGGCCTTATTGCTGGCAGCAAGGACAATAAAAGGCCCCCTTCCCAAAAGGTGGTAAAGACTGTTTTTGTGGATACGGTAAAAAATACGACCATCCCCATAATGGTGCCGGCCAATGGGAACCTTACCGCCAAAAAACGCGTAGAGTTATACTCTGAAGTGCAAGGAGTATTTAGATCGGGAAGCAAATTGTTCCGAACAGGACAGCAATATAGTGCCGGGCAAACCCTTATCCGAATAGATGCAAACGAGTATTATGCTACCGTGCAATCGGCCAAAAGCAACCTGTACAACTTACTTACGTCCATAATGCCCGATTTACGTTTGGATTACCCAGAAATTTATCCAAAATGGCAACAATACCTCAATGGGTTTGATTTGGAGAAAACCACTCCCGAGCTACCCAAGATGGATTCGGAAAAAGAAAAGTTCTTCATAACGGGAAGAGAGATCATCACTACATATTATAACGTAAAGAATTTGGAACAGCGTCTGTCCAAGTATACCATTTCCGCTCCTTTTACAGGAGTGTTGACCGAAGCTTTGGTCACAGAGGGAACATTGGTCAGATCTGGACAAAAACTGGGGGAGTTTATTGATACCGGCCTCTACGAACTGGAAGTTTCCGTTAGCAAGATCTATGGAGATTTCTTAAAAGTAGGAAAAAAGGTAGCGTTGTCCAATTTGGAAAATACCCAAACGTATATGGGCGAAGTTACCCGGGTGAACAGTAGGGTTGACCAAAACTCGCAGACCATAATGGTCTATATTGAAGTAAGTGGCGATAATTTAAAAGAAGGCCAATATCTTGAAGCCAATCTAGAAGCAAAAGAAGAGCCAGATGCCATAGAAATCAGTCGATCCTTGTTGTTGGAAAACAACCAAATTTTTGTGGTCAGGGACTCCGTGTTAGACCTAATGGATGTAAAACCTATCTTTTTTACGGACAGAACCGTAGTGCTCAAGAACGTTCCCGATGGAGAAGTTATAGTGGCAAAACCCATTACCGGTGCCTACGCAGGTATGTTGGTTAAAACATTTGACGAAAGTAAAGGCTCTAGTTTAAAATAGCTATTATTTGTATCTTGTACAGTATGGAACTATCAGAACTTAAGAAAGAGATCATGTCGCTGCCCTTGGAGCAGCGGGAACTATTGATCAAAGAGTTGTCGATGAGCGGTGACGTGCCC
>NZ_JBSXNR010000060.1:0-3173 GCF_056857735.1 Flagellimonas sp. L-11 | reverse complement strand
GTAAGGGAACAGGCACGGATTTGGATGGACGATTACAACAATTACAGGCCACACAAGGCCCTGGGATATGTGTCCCCAAAACAATATCTGGAACTTAATTCCTTGTGCGGTACCGCACAAGGAATTAAAAACGATAAATTTGATGAAGTTTTAGAAAAATAAGCAGTTCTATCTAAGGGAAGTCTACAATTGTATGTTGTTGTAAATCAGAAACAAGCACTGAAATTCCAGAACCTGCACACCTTATTGCACATTTATTATGAAAATGAGAATAAGAACATATCCATTTGATACTAAAAATACTGAAATCAGTTTAAAAAGGATGAATTATTCTGAAAAAATAATATTCCTAGCACCAATATTCTTTTACCAATCTATTTAGAAAACCTCTCCTAAGGATTGGGATATCTAAAACTTTATTAGCCTATCCTTTATTTAGAATTTAATATTGCTTGTCTTTCTTCTTCAGTCAATCCGTCTATTAAAGTTAATAATTTCCCAAAGGCTTCAATGGTTTCTTCTTCAGGCTCAAAATTTAAATTTGGGTTTAAATCAGAGTATGGGATAGTGCCTTTAATTATTTTGTTTCTTTTCATGTCATTACTCATCTTATGTTATGATCGTTTATTTAGACTTTAGTTTTTCAATTACTTCATCGATTATTATATGAAAATCACTTATACTCTCGAAGTTATTAAATTCTGCTTGGTGCTGAGGAGTAGTTCCCCCAAAAGTCAAATATTTAATTATATTATTATGCTCAATATATTTGAAGCATGAATACCTAATTTCTTCCATTTCAATTTTCATCTTTTTACTCGACTTACTGCCTGTATTGAAAGCTTTTCTGATAAACTCATGGCGCTCTTTATACCCCAATAAGTTAACAATATGCTCTTCCATGTTTTCATTCATATCCTAGAATAATCGCTTATTTGAACTATTTGCGAATTACATAATCGACAAGTTGATTAAACATATCTTTTTTGGTTGCTAAATCTTTCAAACCAAATTGTTCTGAATTTTTATTAGAAATAACTTTCCCAATACAGATTGAATCATCCTTTTCAACTTCTGCAATAAAAATACAATGGCCTGTCCAACTCCTGTGAAAATAAATCCTTTGTTCTTTATAATAGACAAACCATTTATCTTCCATTTGGTTTGGTTTAAGCCCCTCATGAAGTTTGTTATATTCATGTGACATTAACACCCGTCCAGAATAAAAGATTTCTCTTTCTTCTGGCATTGGAACAATTTTCCAATCTTGAGGCTTTATCATCGTTTATTTAAACTTTATAATAGATTCATATATCCAGCAACTACCAAACAGACAATGAAAAGAACAAACCAAAACAAAATTCCTAGAGCCTGAACTTCGGATGCTTGTTTTGCTTTTTTATCAAATCCATATTTCTCAAATCGCTGATATTCCGAATCTGTAAAATGATCATTTCGCCACTTAGGCCTTGGAGTGATAAATGGTAATATGAAAAATGACAACCACTCTTCTCTTGTCAAGGATTCATTTTTTCGATTTTCTTTAAATTCGAGATACTTCAAATATTCTGATTCTGTAGTTTGAAGCTCGTCATCCGTTAAACTCCTTTTCTCCAATTCTGCTTGAGCCTTAACAATCAAAACCTTATTCTGACTATTTTTAATCACATCCAATAACTCAACATTGGTATGTCTATAGATTTTCTTGTCAAGCATCAAAAGTTAAGTTTATTGGATTTACAAATCGTTTATTTGAACTTTATGTGTTGAGAATTAATTCTCTATAATCAATCCATTTTTGTAAATCCAATTTAGACTTTTCGATATCAAAGAAGAAAGGACTGGATCCATCCGTGGCTTTCAATCTAAGATGGTCCAAAATATTTCCAATACATGGCACCGCAAGTTCATTTCCTCTTATGTGCATCACGAAACCATCGAATTTCTCAGAATCGCCCATATTAAACTCTATTGAGAATTGTCCGTTCTCTAATTTCCCCCAAGATGGATTTGAAAAATCCACAGTTGGTTCAACTGTTTTTATTTTATCAATGATATCTGACCTCTTACCAATTGATTGCGGTTCAAAATCATCGGAGATACCATCCAAAGAATCAAAATCCCCCCAGTCTTGCACGAATAAATCCCAACTCATTTTGACACTATCAATAATTTGAAATTTAAAATATGTATCACTTACAAAACGGAATTAATACCGACTTACTTTTTCAATGGTTTCCCCGTTAACCCTTAACTTGATTTTAGTTTCCTTTATCCCCATCACATCAGTGGAAATATTAGATTCAAACTGGTATCTAATTTGATACAATTCAGTAAGCATATCCAGGTTGATTTTTTTAGGTGACGAGACATTACTTTTTTGTCTTGAATAGTTCAATGCACCAAAACCAATCCCGACAATGAAAATCCCTATTACGAAAATCACAATTGTACCTGTATGGAAAACCCCAAGTTCTAATAATTTAAAACTTAAATAATAGCAGAGGTATAATACCGCTAAACCTATAAGACTGTAAAAAATCATATTCCCAATTGCTAATTTTTTCACATACTTTGAATCTTGGAATTCAGTATTGATTTCAATCAGCTTTTCCTTCATTTTCTTATCCAATTGAATATCTGGGCATTTCTTAATGAAACTTGCTTTTTTATCAGTTAAGCTACAAACAATACCGTCATGGAGATTGAATGAACTTAAATCGCATATTTCACAATGCTTTGAATTTTCCATTTGACTAATTATGGCTTATTATAATTGGCAATTGTTTAAATGTAGGAATTTTCTAATTACAAAAAATTTGGTTTTAGGTGAAAGGATAGAAAAACAGACAATCTGCCCCGCGAAACTGAATTTCATTGTTCAAGTAAATAAGGGGCTAAATGGTAAACTAATTAAGGATACGGAATAAGCAAACCCTTTTATCAATGATTTGTTTTAGGGTAAAAGTTCAAACCTTAAAAGTATTGAGAAATGATTTAAAGAGCGAACGAAGCAAAGCGAAGTGCTGCAAGCCCAAATCCTTTAGATTAGATTTCCATTTAAGAACCGTCATTGTTGATTCCTAATAGTTGGTCATCGCACTAAATCTTTGTCCTTTATTTTATGGATAACTTTGGTAGTAATCAAAAAGAGAATGGGGTGAACTCGGCCC